>CAUZVZ010000166.1:0-5471 GCA_963583605.1 Gemmatimonadales bacterium UBA6960 | reverse complement strand
GTTCCATCCGTGGACCCATCATCCACGAACAGGATTTCGCCGCTCAGTTCGAAGCGCTCGAACGTGTCGCGGAGTTCGGAGATCAATGCCGGAACGACCGGAGCCTCGTTGAAGGCCGGGATGACCACCGCAAAGTCACGGCGAGCCTCGGCGGTCAGGCCCACTGCAGCCTCACGCGCGTGAGCCGATAACTCCATTAAACTCGCTTTCGCATACGGGCGGGAAGAATGCCGAGTTGATCTCGGTACTTCGCCACCGTTCTTCGTGCGATCTTGACTCCGTCGGTCTTGAGAAGTTCAACGAGCTTCTGGTCCGTCAGGGGCTTATGGACATCTTCGTCGCCGACCAGCTTCTCTATTTTGTCCCGGACTCCCCTCGCTGAGATATCTTCCCCGCTGGTGGTCGCCAAGCCGCTTGAGAAGAAATACTTCAGAGGGAAAACCCCACGCGGAGTCTGCACGAATTTCTCATTCGTGACCCTCGACACGGTCGACTCATGCATCTCGATGTGATCGGCGACTTCGCGGAGCGTCAGCGGTCTCAGATGCTGGACACCATGCTCGAAGAACTTGAGCTGCCGGTCGACGATGAAGGCCATGACCTTCAATATCGTCTGGCGCCGTTGCTCGATCGCCTGAATGATCCAGTTCGCTGAGTTGAGCTTTCTCGAGACGAATTCCTTGTTTTTGCCCTTGAACAGCGCCTTGTTCTGCACCAAGCTCTGGTAGGACTGTGCAATCCGGAGGCGGGGGAGGCTCGTGTCGTTGACGAAAACCATGTACTCACCGTCGATCTTTTCGACGATGAGATCGGGCACGATGTATCGCTCAGGGTCCGCCGAATACTTCATGCCGGGCTTCGGATCGAGCTTGGCGATTTCGTCGGCAACGCCCTGGACGTCGATGGGCTTGAGGCTCAGTTCCCTCGCCAGCTCAGCCCAGCGGTGGTTGACCAGGTCGTCGAAGTGGTTCTCAGCGATCTGATAGGTTAGCGAATCGGCCTTCCCGAGAATCCGCAGTTGGACCAGGATGGATTCTCGAAGATCCCGCCCGGCCACGCCCGGCGGATCAAAGGCCTGAACCCTCCCGAGCATCGCTTCGGCCTCAGGCAGGTCGTAGGGCTCGAACATCGCATCCAGCTCCGCCTGTCCCTCCTCCGAATCTTCGAGGGCGTCGATCGCTTCCTGTGCAGCTGGACGCACGTCCTCCAACCAGGCGTTCACGCCCGCCACCACCACGTCATCGAGGTCGCACGTCAACGTACCGGCGTCGTTTACGTTCCCAATGATCTCCTCTCCGAGGCGTGCCTCACGCTCAGTGAGGTCGAGAAGCCGGAGTTGGCCGTAAAGGTGATCCCGCAGATCCGTCGTCTCGACAGCCGCGCGCTGATACATCTCCTCTGCCGGCTCGAACTGTTCACGCCGCCCGCCCACGTCGAAACCGTCCAGAAGGATTCCCTCCCAGTCGATCTCGTCATCGGGCGGATCGTCCTTGCCCTCGTCCTTGAGTTCTACCTCGTCCTCGACGTCCGCCTCAGTCATTTCGAGGAACGGATTTTCTTCCAACTTCGCTTTGAGATGCTGTTGGAGGTCCAGTAGGGGCATATAGAGCAACTCCATCGCCTGATACAGGCGTGGGTTGATCTTCATCTCCTGACGGAGCTGCTGGCTCTGGTAGAGCTTCGTGCTGAATCCGCTCATGAATATTCGGTTGCCCTCAACTCCCGTATGCGTTGTCCCTATGCCGCTACACCGCTCCTCCACCGCGAGGCTTCTCGAACCGGCCCCTCATGCGCTCGGTCAACGCGGGACCCAGATAGATTCTCGCTACCTCATCGTCCCACACCAGTTCGGAAACGGTGCCACTGATACGAATCTGCCCCTCATACATAATGTACGCACGATCGACGATCTCCAGGGTTTGTTCAACATTGTGGTCTGAGATGATCACGCCGATTCCCCGTCCCTTGAGGGAAGCCACGATATCCTGGATGTCGTGAACGGCTATGGGATCGATACCGGCAAAGGGCTCGTCGAGAAGCATGAATTTGGGCTGCTGTACCAGAGCCCGGGTGATCTCCAGACGCCTTCGCTCCCCACCGGAAAGCGAATACGCCTTGTTCCCTCGTAGGTGAGCGAGGGAAAGCTCCTCCAACAACTCCTCGAGGCGGGCCGCTTCCTCATCCTTTGAGAGGTTCAAGGTCTCCAAGATCGCCTTGACGTTTTGTGCGACGGTGAGCTTCCGGAAGACAGAGGGTTCCTGGGCCAGGTACCCCAAGCCCTTACGAGCCCGCCGATACATCGGAACATCCGTCAAATTTTCTTCGTTGAGGAACACTTTGCCGCGCTCAGGAGGAATCAGTCCCACAATCATGTGGAAGGTGGTGGTCTTCCCCGCCCCGTTCGGCCCCAACAGACCGACGATCTCACCCTGGGTCACGGAGATGGCGATATCGTCCACCACCCGCCGCTTCCGGTAGATCTTCGTCAGACCCTCACCCCAGAGGCGAGTCGGTACGTCAAGATCCATACCGGGGTCGGCCGGTGAGGAGGGCCCCTCAACCTCCTCTCCCGGCCCGGGGTCCGAAACGACGTCGCTCATCGTGCACCTCCATTCCCACCTGGTGGACCGTTGGCGCTGGGTGGTCCATTGCCGCCGGGCACCGCCCCATCATCCGCCCCAGTGGATCCAGGAACTGGGCCGCCGGACTCAGGGGGCGTCGTAGTTGGAGCCGCACGGCGCGTCGGCTGCAGATAAATCCCAGTAGGATTGTCCACCTCCATTCGCTCGATCTCGCCGTCCTTCATGAAGAGACGTACCTCGTCACCGATGACGTAGTTGAGATTGAGCGCGTCAGAGCCCGTGGCCGCGCCCGCCGAATCCGGGGCCGACCGGTAAAAGCTACGCGCCTCACCACGGGCGACGAGCAGGTCCATTTGCCGCTCCCGTGGCTCAGCACCCTCCGGTCCATCGGGGGGTGGATCACCGGGATCCGGTGACACCAGTTGGAAAGTTGCGATGATCGTGTCGCCCTCGATCCAGTCGGTCCGGATCAGCTCGTCGATGGCGTCCGTGTTCAGAGAGTCTCTTGCGGTCGACACACCGCGAGCGGCCCCAGTGGCGACTACCCTCTCTAACTCGCCCGCAGGCAAGTCGGCCTCGATGGAGTCGCCGGTTAGCACAAAGTCCTCAGCCAGCGCCTGAGGCTGCGCCGGATTGGCGGACACGGCGGATGGGTCCGTTCCCGCGGTCACAGCGGTTGAATCCTCTTCGACAGCGCGTCGAACGGCGAACACCCGTTTCAACTCCTCCTCTACGAAGACGAGGCGAATCGTCGGTCCTCGCATATCCACGTCCTCAGCCAGCAGTTGCGCGCGGCCTCGCGCTTCTATCTCCTCTATCTGCCCACCGGGCACATCCATGGTGATCGTGTCTCCCTGAACGTACATCGTGTCCCCCGACACTGTGTCCTGAGAAAGAATACGCGCGTTCTCGAAGAGCGTCAGCCACCCGATGTCCTGTTGAAACTCCAACGAATCCCCGTAGGACTGCAAGAATTCCTGAGTGACTTGCACGCGTCCCCGCGCTTGGAACAAGCGATCGCCCACCAGGTGGATCAAGTCGGCATCCACCTCGTAGGGCGCCGCACTGTCCGGTCGAGGGATCCCCGGTGAGCCCTCCGTGGCCGTTGTGTCCGGGGCCACCTTCGGAACGAGGCGGGCGTGGGGCCGGCCCTCCCGCATGACCACGTCCTCCTCAGCACGATCGTCGCCCTCCTGGAGAAGCACGAGGTCCTCACCGGTCAGGGAAGACCCGTCCTCGAGGTTCATCAGCCGAACGGACCCTTGAGCTTGGAGACGACCCACGTTGCTAAAGTATTGGGCTCGGTCGGCGAACAATTCCCTTTGCCCGTCCCGGAATATCACGTTGCCGAAGAGCTGGGTGAAAGCCGTGGCCTCGAACGTGACGGAGCTGTCCGCTTCGATGCGTGTCCCGTCGTTACACTGGAATCGGGGAGTGGAAACATAGATCACGCGCGCCTGATTCATCTGGGTCGATCCGACCCGGCTCGAACTCTCAAGGTCACAGGGCGACTGCTGCCCAGTTACCTCCCTCCCCGCGAACAGAAGGGCGAGGCTCACCAGAGGGAGGCAAAGGGCCCGGCTGGACATCAGAAGCGGACCGTCCCTCCGCGCGTCCGGGCGTTGGTAACATTGACCCGTTCAAAATTCAGGTCTGAGTTGAATCTCGTGCCCTCCACCACGTCGCCCCCGTCGTATATCACCACTGAGGAGTCGCTTCGGATTAGGTTACTATCGGGCGTGTATCGTAACTCGTAACTCTCGATTCTCCGGCCGTCCGCGAGGATGAGCAGGACTGAGTTTCCTTCGGCATGAAGTTCGTTCGTGCTCTCGTCCAGCCGGCCTCGGTCTGAGGTCACAACCGCCTTCTCGGTACCGACTTCCTCATTGTACGCCGTCAACGTCACGTTTCCACGAAGCAGAACTATCGTCGAGTCCTTAAAAATCAGGGCCGTATCTGCTTTCAGTAGAAATTCCCGTACTCCCCCGCGTGTCACGTTATCCGTGAGTCCGAAGATGATGTAGTCGGCCTCCATGGCCGCCAAGTCCGGATCGACCACCATCCGGAGGGGGGCTTCCGTGCAGGCCAGCAGCAAGAGTGCAGGGATGAGTATGTGACCAAGTACTTGGACACATAACTTACTACTGGTAAGCACCATAGAGTCCTCTATCTCATAAAGTTATGTAGATATACAGTCCCCACGAAACGGCCTGAATACTGAACTCCGAACATCTCTCCTCGCGCACCATCTTGTTTACCCGCCGTGTGCGCTTTCGTCCCAACGAGGCGGACGTTCATCACGTGGTTCACCGCGTCACACCTCGGAACGCGCGTCGCAATATTCGCGAACCAATCTGTCCCACTCGCCCCGCGCCGTCAGCAACTCCCGTGCGAACTCCCTAACGGCACCCCGCCCCCCGGGAGACCCCGTAGTCCATTGAGACACGGCATGGACCTCCGGCACAGCGTTCGATACGGCGACCGGGAGGGCGACGCGCTCCAGGACAGGAAGATCCGCCAGATCATCCCCTACCATGGCGGCCTCCTCCCACCCGAGGCCGCGGTCATCCAGCAGCTTCTGCACGACCGGTAGCTTCTTGGCTCCCGGGTCCTGGTGGCACTCATCGACCTCGAGCTCTCTTGCGCGCCATGTCGTGGCCTCCGATACCCGTCCCGAAACAATCGCGACCTTGATACCCGCCCAGCGGAGCATCTTTATCCCAAGACCATCCTGTATGTCGAAGCGCTTGAGTTCCATCGCGTCTTGGCCGGGCAAAGCGCCGATGTAGACACCACCGTCGGTCAAGACTCCGTCCACGTCGAGTACGACCAGACGTATGCGACCGGCTACTCGGGGATCGATGTCCCCCGACGGACCGGCCACTCGTC
>CAUZVZ010000165.1:0-5533 GCA_963583605.1 Gemmatimonadales bacterium UBA6960 | reverse complement strand
GCGAAGACGGACTCAAGGTCGTGGGAGGACGTGTTGTGCTCGTCTTCGACACGGTGAGGGGCACCATAGCTACTCCGGTGAGTCTGGAGGTGTTCGACGTGAAGGAGGATTGGGACGCAGCCAGCGTGACGTGGGGGGTGGCGGTCGACACGGCCGGAGATCGGCGGTCTTGGACCCAGCCCGGGGGTGGCGCCACCACGTCGCTCGGAGTGGAGAGTTACGACGTCTTCAGGTTTCGACAGGCGGACGATCTCGCGGCCCTCGTGGATTCAGTGAGCATTCCCATCGATTCGTCGGAGGTGGCCGCGTTGGAAGGTCGGACGGGGGAGAGAGCGCTTCTCGTCGCCGCCACCCAATCCGGTGCCTCTCTTCGCTTGATCAGTATGAAGCTCGTGCTCACGATCGTGCTGGACTCGAGCCCCGATGTGACCTCAGAGGTGGAGATCCCAACGCGAGATGTGAGCTACATAACCGACCCGCTACCCGCGGCACCGTTGGGGTGGCTCCGCGTGGGAGGGGCCCCTTCGTGGCGCTCTGTTATCACAATGTCTCTCCCCGAGAGTGTCGACGGCACGGCTGAGCTATGTGGTACGGTGGGCTGTCAGATCGATCTGAGAGAGGTCGACTTGAACCTCGCGGAGTTGGTGCTGACGACGCGTGCGACCGAATCTGCATTCCAGCCCCAGGATACCACGAGGATGGACTTTCGCCGCGTTCTCAACCCGGACTTGCTCCCCAAATCCCCGCTCGGACAGTCGCTGGCGCCCTTTGTTAAGAACATTCCGCCTGGACTCTTCTCCGTACAGGCGGGCACACGGGTGGGGATTTCGCTGACTAACTTCCTGGCAGGGAGTCTTTCCGCAGACGACGAGACGGGCACAGTGTCACTGGCCCTGCTCAGCGCCTTCGAACCGCTCATGAACGGGTTCGCGTCGTTCGAGGGTGGCGCGGGTGCGGGCGCTCCGGTATTGCGATTGCTGTTCACTGTCGCGAACGGCGTGGGCTTGCCATGAGATATTCGAGATCACTTTTAGCGATCGCGCTGATCTTTCCGAGCAGTCTGGCGGGCCAGTCCGTGCTTGGATCGAGTGGGCTGGGGATGAGGTTGGAAGCGCTCGACGCCACGCAACGCGCGCTCGGCGGAGTAGGAGTCACAACGCGCGCGGCTGTAGTGATTCCTGGAAATCCTGTGGCGTCTCTGGACCTCCTGGCGCCTACGATCACGTTTACGGTTCAGCCGCACTGGGGCAAGTACACCGTTGGTGCGGATAAGGGCAACTTCTTTGGGACCCGGTTTCCCGTACTTGCTTTCGCCTATCCGTTGGGCACGGTCGGGGTGTTTACGCTCACGGCGGGAAGCCAGTTCGACCAGAACTGGTCCGTCGAGTCTAGGGATTCTGTCGATGTCGGGGGGGGGAGCCTCAGAGTCACCGACAGATTTCTTTCGGATGGGTCGATCGTGGCGATCCAGGCGGGCATGGCCCATCGCTTGTCGCCTACGCTCGCATTGGGAGCAACCGTCGGGATCTACAGGGGGGGGCTCACACGGAGCTTCAGCCGGACTTTCGACCTGGAGCAGGCCGATACGCTTTCGCTTTTAAGCCCTGTCAATCGATTCTTGGATGCCGGTGAATGGAATCATTCGGGCCCACTGGCGTCGTTGAATGTTTCCTGGGATCCGATTGCCAGCCTTCAGGTGGGCGCGACGGTGGGGTGGGGCGGGACGATCAAGGTCAATCCTAGAGAAGGGACTGAGGTTGTCGATCGGGAGGTGTCGGTACCTTTGGAGTTCAAGGTATCCACGACAGTGGTGCTCAGTCCCGCGTTGGCTGTGAATGCGGGACTTGCCTCTTCCAACTGGACCGACTTGGGTGATCTGAGTGTCGACCAGGCAGCTGGCGGCAGAGTGTTGTCATACGGTGCTGGGGTCGAGTGGGATTCGATGAATTTTTGGGCGGGTAGCTTTCCGCTTCGGTTCGGCTTTCGTCGCTCAGAGCTTCCATTCCGCTTCTTGGGCCGGAAAGTGAAAGAGAGCGCGATCTCCGCTGGATTCTCGGTCGTGATGGCGCAGGCTTTGGATCTTCCCTTGGCGGCTCTGGATCTGGCGATCGAGTTGGGAAATCGGAACGCGGGGGATTTTAAGGAGAGCTTCGGCCGGGTCACGGTGACCACACGTGCGGGAGGCCGCTGAGGCGGCCGCGCGACGTGCGGGTTCTTTTCCATACGTTCGGGTGCAAGGCCAACCAGTACGACACTGAGCGTATGCGACAGGAGTCGCGAGCCCGAGGTCTAACTCCCACGAACGATTTGGATACCGCCGACGTGTGTGTGGTGAATACCTGCACAGTGACGAACGCGGCCGACGCCGAAGCGAAGAGTTTTGTTAGGCGTATCAGGCGGGAAAGCCCACAGATCCACATCGTCGTCGCCGGGTGTTCCGCCGTTCTCCGGACCGCGGAATATGCTGAGATGGAGGGTGTCGTCTCCGTTGTGCCGGGACACGATCCGGTTCAGGTGGCAGCTGCGGTTGGCGCGGCGGCGGGTCCGGTGGCATCGCATGGGTCCCTCGTTCAGCTCGGCATGGATCGCGGGCTGGATGAATCGCATCTGGAGCCGATCGGTGCCGCCATCCTGGACAGGCGTGAAGGCGCGACGAGGGGTTGGCTGAAGGTACAGGACGGGTGTGACCGGAAGTGCGCTTTTTGCGCCACACGGCTTGCGCGCGGTGCGAGTCGCTCCCGCTCTCCAGTGGACCTCATCCTCGAGGCCCGCGCGCTCGCGCGCCACCATCCTGAACTCGTGTTGACGGGGATCCACATCGGTCATTACGGTCGTGATCTGGAGAGCCCCGTTACGCTTTCCATGCTCCTGGCCCGCCTTTTGGACGCGGTACCGGACGTTCGGTTCCGCCTGGGAAGCATCGAGGCCACGGAGATCGATGAGTTACTCCTTGAACTCATTAGCATCTCCGGTGGCCGTGTCGCTCCGCATCTACACATGCCTTTGCAGAGTGGCTCCGATCCGGTTCTGCGCCGTATGAAGCGATGGCATTCCAGGGAGGCGTACCGGGCCCGGGTGTTTCGAGTCGCGGACGCCGTGAGCCCGATCGGCTTGGGTGCGGACATCATCACGGGCTTTCCGGGCGAGACCGACGTGGATCACGAGAATACGATGCGACTCGTCGAGGAACTCCCGTTCACTTACCTCCACGTTTTTCCGTTTTCACCCAAGGACGGCACCGCGGCGAGCGCGCTTCCGGATCCTGTACCGCAGAGGATCGCGGGGGAGCGCAGCAAGGAACTGCGGGCGCTCGCGCAGGAGAAGCATCGCCGCCACAGGGCGTCGCGCACCGGGATGACGTCTCTGGTCACTCTGGAAGCTGAGGGTCGCCGAGCTCTCACGGGGGATTACCTTCGGGTGGACGTGGAGGAGGCAGGAGCGGAGGACTGCGGACGTCTCCACTCAGGCGTCCTGCGGGGTAGTGGGGATGGCCTCTATATTGAACTCCATGCGGCCGACGAGCACCTGAGCGTCTGGGCCGCTTCCGGTATGGATTCGCCCCTACCTTCCCATGTGAGTTCGGCATGATTCAGCGGTCCAGAAAGCGCGCCTATGTTGAGACGTATGGGTGCCAGATGAACATCAGTGATGGAGAACTGATGGAGGGCGTGCTGGAAGCCCATGGCTACGAGATTTCCACTACTCCGGAGGATGCGGACGTCATCCTGGTGAATACCTGCGCCATCCGAGAGCACGCGGAGAAGCGTGTGCTCGGCAGGGTGGGTCAGCTATACGGGCTCAAGCGTGAACGTCCGGACTTGATCATCGGCGTTACAGGGTGCATGGCACAGCGCATGGGTGAGACGCTGCTGGAGAAAGCTCCTCATGTGGATTTGGTCATGGGCCCCGACGGGTACCGGTCTTTGCCGGAACGGCTCTCGGCACTTGAGGAGGGTCGCAAGCTTCGTCCTTCGCGGTCGGCCAAAAAACGTGGACCGCAGCTCGTCGTGCTGGACCTCGACCTCGGCGAGAATTACGAGGGACTGGAGCAACGCCGCTCGTCCCGGATCTCCGCGTGGGTACCGGTCCAACGAGGCTGTGACCACCGGTGCACGTTCTGCATCGTCCCGTACGTAAGGGGTCCTGAGAAGAACCGGAGACCGGAGGAGGTGCTGCGTGAAATAGAGGAAATCGCCGACTCCGGCCTGACGGAGGTCACGCTGCTGGGTCAGACCGTGAACTCGTATGAGGCCGAAGGGCAGTCCTTCCCCGATCTTCTTCGCTCTGTGGCCCGCGTCCCGGGCATTCTACGCGTACGATTCATGTCACCGCATCCCAACGATGTGACGACGGATCTGTTGGATGTCATGGCGCAGGAGACTGCCGTGTGCGAACAGCTCCATCTACCGCTTCAGTCGGGAAACGATCGAACGCTTCGACGGATGCTTCGGCGGTACACGGTAGAGGCGTTCTTGGAGAAGGTGGAGATGGCGCGCGCGGTGATCCCTGGTATTGGCCTTTCGACCGACGTCATTGTGGCTTTTCCCGGAGAGACGCATGACGAATTCGAAGAAACGCTCGAGGTGATGCGTACCGTCCGTTTCGATGATGCCTACACGTACCGGTATTCTCCGCGGGAGGGCACGCCCGCCACGCGTTTTCCGGCTACGGACTTCGTTGCTGATGGGGAAGGCCAGGAACGACTCGAGCGACTCATCAAGGTCCATCGAGGGATCCAGGCGGAAATCAACGAGGCCGAAGTCGGACGCATGGAAGAGGTTCTCGTGGAGAAGGAAGCCCGTGATCCGGGCCAGATTCTGGGACGGACGCGACGGAACAAGGTGGTCGCTTTCGCGGGATCTACAGAGCTCGTTGGCACCTATCAGGAAGTGCGTCTCACGGGCACGACAGGAGCGACGTTCGTCGGGGAGGCCACGCCGGCTCTGACGGGCTCTGCATGATTCGGTTCATCGGACCGCTGGGAGTCGTCTTCGTCCTCGTGGTCTCGATCCTCTTCGCAGCGTTGAATGGGTCGCAGCGGGTCACGCTCAATCTTGGCGTGACCGTCCTCTACGGCGTGCCGCTGACGTTGGTGGGGTTCACGGGCCTGTTCATGGGAATGGTGGTCATGCTCGTCGCAGGCGTCCGTAGTGATCTAAGGGTTCGGGCGCTGCTTCGTCAGCGACTGGAGGACGAGGATCGTGAGGAGCGGGCCCTCATCGATCGGACTCAGCAGGACCTATTTTCGCAGCTCCCGTGGGAGGATGGGCGGGATGGGGATGGGGACCGGGACGAAATTGAGATTGAGACGGGGATGGAGATGGAGACGGAGGATGGAGAGGAGGTGCCGTAGGCTGAATTCTGACGCCGATTGACGGTTCCGGGCTCCCCCATGAGGCCTCGACCGCCACCCGTGGCCTTGGTCGCTTTGGCCCTCATCGTAGGGAGCGGCCTGTATGCGGTCTTGGACCTCTTCTTCCCACCCGCCTTATCCCTCGCGCTAGTTTGCCTTCCCATTTTGCCATGGCTTCGC
>CAUZVZ010000164.1:0-5628 GCA_963583605.1 Gemmatimonadales bacterium UBA6960 | reverse complement strand
ATTCATGAAGAGAAGCTCAGTGGCTTCGGTATACGCCCGGTAGTTGGGGTCCTCGGCAAACGCGACGATCTGGCCACTGCCATACGACTGGTACATCAGGAATGCCTTATTTGCGAGCTGTGGGCGTGCCTCGTCCCACACAATGCCACTCAACACCAGATTATCGAGATCTCCGTAACGACCTACATTTGTGCCGTTGTCGAGTGTCATTGGTGTGAAAACACGGTTGCCCTGCACCAGTACCCCGATTTCTCCATCAGTCCCCGAAGACAGCCAGTGTTCGGTATCTAACAGCGTCCTCAGGATCGCACCCGGAACCGACTCAGGGCCCTCATCCTCAGGCACAATTTCCTCTAAATACTCAATCGGTTGATCAGGCGTCTCACTGCTCGGAGGATCATCACCTACGGCCCTGCCTCCCCTCCGCTCGGCAGTCGTCGAAAGTAGCTCAGCTCGAATCGCCCACGCTGTGGATGCTGCCATTGTGATCATCGTACCACCATTGGACATCCAGTTGCGTAGCTCCCCGACCATCCCCGAGCTCACCGCATTTGAGTAGTTGCCGCTCGGAAAGACGATGACGTCGTAGTCGGCGAGATTCGCCCGCCCGAGACTCGACGCACGTACAGCTACAGTTGGCTGCGCATAACGCTGTTCTAGGACATATCGGGCGAAGCCAACAGAATTTGTCTGACCAGGAGAATCGTATACGAGGAGTACGCGGGGAGAGCGCAGAGCACGGACGCTATTGCTTCCGAGCGACGCACCCTCTTCAACATAGGAGTCATCGATCGGGATGACCTCTGCTCCATGAGCAGAAGCGATTCGACCAAGTTGTTGTTGAAGGTTTGCATCGTTCTCGGCCGTGCGCACGATTGCGGTGCCAACAGGGTATTCGCGTCCGCCAAGCGTGAACTCAGCACCGGCTGCGCGCACTCTGATTCCGTCACGAAGAGCCTCTGCTACTGCACTTGCGGCACTTGTCCCCCAGGGCATTAGATAGCCTACACCAGCTTCGGGTAGGGCAGTATTGGTCGGTGCGCTGGTCTCAGCAACCAGGGCGCCGGCCGCTCCCGTAACGTCATCAGCGACTAAGACCTCGACGTCCCACAGCAGTGATTGACTCCAGGCCGTAAGATCGTAGATCTCGTCAGACTCGCGTCGTGCGCGTCGATCGATCTGCCTCTGGACAAACGCTTCGTCCATCGGCACGTCGGGATCGAGTAGGTTTCGAACGAAGCGATGTGCCGGCTGATCCATCGGCACGATGAAGGTGCCCCTCTGTGGTAGTTGCCGGTCCTCAATAGTTACGGGACCGTCCGCCTCGCGGACCTCGATGCCATTCTCGAGAAGCATGAATGCTAGCCTTCTGGCCATCCCCGGGTCATGCGCGGAGTGGAGTACGTATTCCGCCGGTCCCGCTCGTCCGAGATCTATACCCTCCCGTCGGAAGGCAAGATAGTCGGTGAGGATACGCTCCCGGTTCCTCGCTGATGTCTCGGCCGATGTGATTGCGGCTGTGAAGTGGTGCAGAACACCATCTCCGTATGTCAGTAGATCGCCGTCTGACCTTCGCACTACCTGCCCGCGTGCTGAGGCCTGCTCATAAGTCATACCCAGCGCACCATGGCCCATAGGCCACATGTCAACGTAGCCGGGATAGAAGAGGTCGTAGACGTCCCGGTTGAAATACGCGAATCCGCGCTGGTCAAAGATCCTGGCATTGGCCCGTCCGAAGACGTCCATCAGCGCGATCTGGCGCTCGCCATACCAGGGATTAGCAGGTGGCGCCGTTGGTGGGAAGAAGTAAGTCGAGTTTCCACCCATCTCGTGCAAATCAACAACGATATGCGGCCAGAAATCGAGGAAGACGTCTACCTTGCCTTGGGTCTCTGGCTGACTCTGAATGAAGAGGTCCCGATTTAGGTCAAAGAGGTAGTGGTTCACCCGGCCACCCGGCCACGGCTCATCGTGCTCTGCTGAGTACGTTGCCTCGTTCGGCCATCGCGCCCTTGCCATCGTATTCTGTAGGACGAAACGAGCCCGGCCGTCGGGATTTTCCACCGGGTCGATCAAAACTAGGGATTCATTAAGAATCATGTCGACGGTCGGATCTCCTTGCGCGGCCAATAGGTGATATGCCTCCGCCATCGCTGCGCCGCTTGAGCTGATCTCATTGCCGTGAACCCCATGCATGAGCGCCGTTACCACAGGCAGATCCGCAATGAGCGCATCGGCATCGGCATCGGAGAGACCATCGGGCTGAGCCAACCGTGTGAGCCCGGCCTTTACGTCATCGAGCGCGGCAATGCGCTCACGTGATCCAATGACCAGGATGACGAGTGGTCGTCCCTCCCAACTCTCTGCATACTGAATTAGTTGTGTGCGATCCCGTGCTGCATCTGCCAATGCCTCGAAGTAGCGCACCACCTGATCCGGCGGAGTGATTTCTTCTCGAAAGTCGTGACCCACGACGTCCTCAAGCGTGGGGATCGACGGATCGTATTGCGTACCAGGAGCGAGTTCTTGAACCTGGGCAGAGAGCTGAATCGCAGCGGCCAACGCGAGCGTACCTAGCATGATTCTAGTCCGGATAAGTTACGGAAAGGACAGGCAATATAGTGAGGATACGGTCTCGCCGCGGTACTCTGCCTTCCAAAACCATGTAAGAATTCCGAGCTGTCCAAAAATTGTTCCCACGCGGAAGCTAGCTCAGGGTGAAACACTCAGTTCAGTTGTCTGATCACATGGCCCAAATAACGATGAACGACAACGGAAGAGGAATCGGTGATACCGCGAACACATGAACAGGCTTCGTTTTGGAATCAGGGGATGCGTGCCGCCCCGATAGTCATAGTGCTAGCTATAACAGCCATGACCACTCAAGCACTTGTTGCTCAGCAGAACGTCACGCACGAGCTACCGCTTTCGGCAGAGAATATTCACTGGGGCTTCTACGACGCCTCTCTCGAGCCTGTGGTAACAATCCGCTCTGGAGATAGAGTCTACTTCGAAAATCTGCTTGCTCGCGGGCTGGACCGTCTGCGATTGGCAGGGATCTCGGAGCGTCGGTTCCTGCCTTCCATGCTCAATGTTGAAGAACAGGAGACAGTCCGTGTGGGCTCGCACCCACTGAATGGCCCGGTGTATGTCGAGGGCGCAGAGGTAGGTGATGTGTTGGAAGTTCGCCTCATCGACATCGGATTTTTGGTGGACTACGGGGTCAGTGGATTCTTGCCTGGAGGAGGTACGCTCCCGATGGACTTTCCCTCGGCCGCGCTACGCGCCTTCGAAATCGATACCATCAATGGCACCATAACCATGACGGGCGTGGAAGGAATAGAAATTCCCGCCCGCCCATTTTTTGGGTCTATCGGGGTGGCACCTCCCCTACTGCGTGGGCGCATTAACAGCACTGCCCCCGGCTATCACGTCGGTAATTTAGACAACAAAGATTTGGTCGAGGGCACGACACTCTTTATGCCTGTCCACGTCGACGGAGCCCTGCTTTCCATCGGTGACGGGCATGCGGCTCAGGGTGACGGTGAAGTGACAGGTACCGCGATTGAAGCGTCTCTATACGGAACAATCGAAGTGATCCTACACAAGGACCGCACCCTCCAGTGGCCTCGGGCGGAGACACCGACGCACTACATATCTATGGGGCTAGATCCTGATCTTGATGAGGCAGCTCGGATGGCCACACGTGAAATGGTCAGGTTTCTTGTGGAGGATAAGAGCATGGAACCAGGAGATGCCTACATCCTGTGCTCAGTTGCGCTCAATCTACGTATCACCCAGCTCGTCGATGGCACGAAGGGTGTCCACGGGATGTTATCAAAGGACCTATTCCGCTAGCGGAGCTACTCCCACTCTTTATGGAATAGCCTCGACGCTACCTCTCAAACACTAGGAAAGCCTTGTCCGCGAGTATTGCCCGCGAACAAGGCTTTCCTAGCACATTTTTTCGTTAAGACAGTGCGAAGTCACTCGCTTCTGTTTTTCTAGTCGTCTCCAGCTGCCATAAGGCCGTTGTACAAGACAAGGCAGACCTGCGCAATTGCAACACCGGCGATGACAACAGCGAACTGACTTAGGATGCCATTCGCATACTCACCAACCGCTGGAATTACATCCAGGTTATCCGCGATCGTTGGCAAATACACAGCCAGTACGTACATAGCTACCCGAGTGGCTACGTCTTCAATCGGATTCGTGAATCCCATGGCGAGACCAAGCACCACTAGAACAAGTGCGTAGTACCCAAACGCATCCGGGGCAAACGTTGCTGCTACCGCAACAACCACTGACCCCCACATTAGACCTTTCTGCATATGACGACCCCTTATTGATGTTTCGCAACAAATGACTGAACTACAGCTTAAGCGCGACCCCTAGTATATAAGTCACTCAGGTACTCCCGTAAAATCGAGCGCCCGGACCCGATGACTTTCGCTGTCTGTTACGTAGACGATTTCCTCATGAACGTACACGCCGTGCGGACGATTAAGCCGACACTGATGGGGATCCCCGTCCGGGCCATCGCCTCTCTCGCCCGTTCCGAGGACCGTCTCGATCAGCCCTGTGTCCAAGCTCATACGACGGATCACATGGTTTTCTGTATCGACTATGTACAGGCTGTGATCGGCAGCCGAGTATGCGATGCCCTTAGGTCCGTTGAAGGTCGCGGTCATTGCTGGTCCTCCGTCTCCCGTAAAACCTCTCTCACCCGTTCCAGCAATCCGGTAAAGACGTCTCGCCCGTAGGTCGAGCCGGAACACTGCGTTTCCCTCGCGCAGCACGAGGTAGGCGTTGCCCTGATCATCGGTCGCGATGGAACGCGGTCCCCTGAGTGTTGTGCCCGCGAGCGGCGCCTCATCCGGTGTGGCTCCTCGCTCTCCTGAGCCAGAGAGCGTCGAAATTGTACCGGTACTCATATTTACATAGCGAACGCGCCCGTTACCGATGTCGCACACGAGCAGGTGACCCTCAGCATCAAAAGCGATGCTGTGCGGTTGTCGGAGTTGTGCCTCGGCAGCTGGTCCATCGTCGCCCGAGAAACCCGCCTCACCCGTACCTGCTACGGTGGACACGAGTCCAGTTTGAGCATCAATCCTGCGGACGACATGCGCATCTCGTTCGACCACAAACAGATTGCCGTCTGGATCGAAACGGATCTCGTGCGGAGCCGAGAAAGAGGCGTTCAGCGCTGGTCCACCATCGCCGATGTAAGCTTTCTCACCGTTGCCTGCAATCGTGGTCAGGCGTTCCGTGCCTAGATCCAACCTACGAGTTCGGCCGGTATCTACCTCGCAGAAGTATAGGGCACCATCAGGGCCCACAACCACGCCATATGGGTTGTTTACAGGGGCCTGAGACCCCTGTAGGCCCTGCTGCCCTTCCGGTTCATATCCGGCAACTCCGGTCCCCGCAATCGTACGGACCTGGCCCTGTCGGGCGAAGGCAGGCCGCGGGTACATGCCCATGACAGTGGCGAGCAGCCCGGTTTGAAGAAATAGGCGGCGGGTGTAGTTGGCCATACAGGGTATCCAAGCCGTGGGGACCATCCAAGGTTGAACTGCTATAGTACGTCCGGCAACTGCTATCAGGAGATGTGAGCCTTGAAAT
>CAUZVZ010000163.1:0-5682 GCA_963583605.1 Gemmatimonadales bacterium UBA6960 | reverse complement strand
AGAGGTTTGGGTACCGCCTGAAGTGGAGAGCTACGAGGCTGGTGAGACCCACTTTGGGAGAGCCTCCTACACCGAGTACGTCGTGGGCGACCTTCCGATCGTTATCAGTGCACCCCACGGCGGGGCCATGGTCCCTGAGGAGATCCCGAACCGTACTTATGGAACCACGGTCCGTGACACTAATACTCAGGAGTTGTCCCGCAGCATCCGTGAGGCTCTGATCGAGCTGACAGGCCGAGCTCCGCATATGATCGTGAGCCGGCTCCGTCGCACCAAACTGGATCCCAACCGGGAGATTACTGAAGCGGCGCAGGGTAATCCGTTCGCCGAGAACGCCTGGTCCGAATTTCAGGGTTCGATCGAGGTGGCTGAAGACATCGTCACCCGGGATTTCGGATCGGGGCTTTACCTTGATATTCACGGGCACGGACACGACATCGCCCGTGTCGAGCTTGGATACCTGCTTTCCCGGAACGATCTGACTCGCTCTGACGCGGCTCTGAACGCCTCGAGCTTCGACGCGAAAAGCAGCGTACGTGCACTCGCTGGTACAGTCGATATCACCTTCGCCCAGTTGATCCGTGGTCCTGCGAGTTTGGGCGCGTTGCTGCAAGAGAGGGGGACCCGTAGCGTACCTAGCACAGCCGACCCGGATCCCGACGGAGGCGCCTACTTCTCGGGTGGCTATAACACGGCACGTCACGGTTCCCGAGACGGCGGCACCATCAGCGGGATCCAGTTGGAGCACCACTTTCCGGGGCTGCGGGACACAGTGCAGAACCGAAACGCGTACGCGACTATGCTGGCCGACGCGCTGGTCGTCTACTTAGAAGTCCACTTCGGGCTGACTGTATCCGGCCCCGGCAGTTAGCTTGGCAACCAGAATCCCGGAAGCCTAAGCTGGAACGGCGCCCATCCTCCTAAACGACTGATCTCCCTTGGTGCGGGTTCAGGTGCCCGGAATCATCAGGTGGGCTGTGGTCGTCCCGGCGTCCATGATCCAAGCGGCACCCGATCTGCCGTTCTCGGGGAAACCACTGTTCGCCATGGTCGCTCCCGGCATGGCGATGGTAATGTGCGTCCGCGCACTAGCCTCATCGCGACCGTTCATGGAGATGAACGGGGACCCGAATACGGGCGGCACGCGTGTGCCGTTCGCCTCGGCAGCGGCTACCATCGCGTTTACTCCGTCTCTGTCGGCGGCTTCGGCCGAGAACTTACGGCTCTGCGCCACCCTCTCTAGGTTCCCCAGAACCGTGCACTGCGAGGCGAAGGGCGGCCGGCCTTCGTCACTGGAGCGATCATAACAGACCATCCTGTTCGAACCCTCCTGCAAGGTTTCGTACGAGTGGTCGTCGTTCCACATGATGACGGTGGCTTCGTCACGGGCCCTGTTGGGCGCCGCGGCTAGAGCGCGATCGATCGTTTCCTGGGTGCTTTGAGCTTCAGCACCGACCGAGACCGCCATCAAGGCGAAGACGGCGAGAATGATACGTTTCATCTGATTGACCTCCAATGGACCGTGTTACACTAGACCCGGCACCCCTCACTACGGCCATGCCGGAGGGCCTGCATAGTAGGGGTCACCCTCCTTCTTGGCGAGGGCCATAAACGGGGTGGTTGGAGTCGTCCCTCGTCAGCGCCCTTCCCAGTCGATGTCAGAGAGCCGAGCAAGGGCGAGCTGGAGCGCCTGCGTGCCGTTTCGGCCGCCGCCCTGTGCCTTGAGCGCGGTGTAAAGCTGATGGGCTAGGGCGAGTCCAGGCAGGGCTAAATCCATCCGATTGGCCTCGGCCAAGGCGATGCCCATATCCTTGATGAAGTGCTCGACGAAGAAGCCGGGATCGAAGTTGTTCGCGATCATGCGGGGGCCGTAGTTCGAGAGTGACCAACTCCCGGCAGCGCCGGACGCCACCGACTCCATCACCCGTTCGAGGTTCAGACCAGACCTGTAGGCGTATAGCAGGCCCTCGCATACGCCGATCATGCCGGTGGCGATCAACGTTTGGTTGACCATCTTGGTGTGCTGTCCCGCGCCGGGCCCACCTTGGTGGACGATCGCTTTGCCCATCGCGTCCCAGCATGGACGGAGCGCCTCCACCACGTCCTCGTCACCGCCGATCATGATCGAAAGGCGGGCCTCCTGCGCGCCCACGTCTCCACCGGAGACCGGAGCGTCGACGCTGGACATCCCCTGAGCCTTCGCCGCCTCGTACATCTCCACGGCCAGTGAAGGCTCGCTCGTCGTCATGTCGACGATGACGTCCCCGTTCTTACCACCCGCCAGAACGCCCTTTTTGCCGAGGATGACCTCCCTGACGTCCTCGGGGAATCCCACGATGCTGAACACCACGTCGCTTTGCTCGGCTACCGCCTTCGGGCTGTCTGCCCACTGGGCGCCTTTCGCCAGCACGGAATCAGCGGTCTCACGTGTGCGCGTGTACACGGTCACCGCAAATCCGCGGTCGATGACGTGTCCGCACATGCTACGGCCCATGACACCGAGACCGATCCAGCCGATTCGGGTCTTACCCGGTTCAACGATCATGATGGAAGCCCAGAGAGGGAAGTACGTCGCATGACGGCCCGTTTCGCTTGACAGGGTCGCTGAGATCGCACCACAGTGAGCTTTTCGCGGCCGACCCCGCAAGTGGTGCAGTAGCGGTACCACGCCGTACCGCTAACTTCACTCCGCACCGATCACTCGACGCGCGTCAACCGCAGGTTCGCGACCCTTCCACGCAGAGACTCTTTGAACGCCGACACGGCTGACGTCCTTATCATCGGTGCCGGCATCGCCGGAGCCTCTTGCGCGTGGCATTTAGCATCGCGCGGCATGAAGGTGATCGTTCTCGAGCAGGAAAACGCCCCGGCCATGGGGTCTACGGGAAAGAGTGCTGCCGGCGTGCGCGTGCAGTTTACCACGCGGGCCAACATCCAGCTCTCCATGTACTCTCTCCCGGTCTATCGGGAGTTCAAGGAGCGACACGGCCACGACATCGGATATCGAGACATCGGATATCTCTTGCTCGTGCCGCACGACAAGTGGGATGGACATTTGAAGGCGGTGGACCTGCAGAGGAGCCTCGGCGCCCCGGTCGATGTGCTCGATCCCGACGAGGCGCAGCGATATGTGAGCTTCGAGACCGAGGGTCTCGCGGGCGCGACCTACGGACCTTGGGACGGGGTTATCGACCCTCACATGGCTACGCACGCGTGGGTGTCCATGGGGAGGCTCCTCGGCGTGGACTACCGTCTCGGTGCCCGGGTGACGAAGATTGCCGGCGAGGGCGAGGGATGGGTGGTGCGAAGCGGTGACACCGTCTTTCATAGCCCTTACGTCGTGAACGCCGCTGGAGCCTGGTCGGGGGCTGTCGCTGCGCTCGTGGGACTCGAGGTGCCTGTAGGCCCCAAGCGCATCCAGATCTTCCTCAGCGCCCCAATCGAAGACCGCCGTATTTACCCGCTGACCATCGACCTCACGACCGGCGTCTACCTCCGAAGCGAAGGGGAGCGCGTTCTCTTGGGTCTGGACGATCTCAAGCAGGACATCGGATTCACAGAAGGCATGGACTGGGATTGGCTGGAGCACGTCCTCCTCACCGGTGTGGAGCGCTTCCCTTGGTGGGAGGATCTCGGCATCGACAGGAAAGGCAGTTGGTGGGGATACTACGGGGTGAGTCCCGACAACAGTCCCATCATCGGCTTCAACCCGGCGGCCTCCAACTGGATCGACGCCTGCGGTTTCTCAGGGCATGGAATCATGCACGCACCGGTCACGGGATTGTCGGTGTCTGAGCTCGTGGCAGACGGCGAAGCGCATACGCTGGATATGAGTGCGTTCCGCCACGACCGCTTCGGTCAGGGCGTGGACGTGGAGGCGAATATTTTCTGAGATGGGTAGGGACCCCGCGTCGGAGGAGATCTCCGATCCCTGTTCTTGCTCACCATCTCCCCCTCCGCCTACGTTCACGGCGAAGCAAAGCGCCCCTTCGGGCGCCCAGGCTCGACCCGGCTTTGTGAGACGTTCAAGGAGGATTTCGATGGTCCACCCACCCCTCGCGTTCCGGATGGGGGTAGCCTTCCTGCTCGCCGTGCTGCCGCACCTCGGCCCGAACTCGGCGGCGGCCCAAGCCCCTGTCCAAGGTATCCCAGGTCAGGCCGGCGGCCCTCGGGCGGCCCCGACGCCTCCCGTCAATCCCGCGACCGACGCCCTACTGAGAGGGTTTCAGTGGCGCACGCTCGGCCCTCTCACCATGGGCGGACGCGTCGATGAGATCGCCGTAGTCGAGAGCGATCCACGCGTCTTCTACGTGGGTTACGCGACGGGTGGCCTGTGGAAGACGGTCAATGCGGGGACGACGTTCGAGCCGGTCTTCGACACGTACGCCACCTCCTCGATCGGCTCGGTCGCCGTCTCACAGTCGGACCCGAGTGTCGTGTGGGTGGGGACCGGCGAGGCCAACAACCGCCAGAGCTCGTCGTTCGGAGACGGGGTGTACAAGTCGATCGACTCGGGAGCCACCTTCACACAGGTGGGACTGCGTGAGACGCAGAGCATCCACCGCCTCATCGTCCATCCCCGCGATCCCGACATCGTGTATGTGGCCGCTGTAGGCCAGCTTTTCGGTCCCAACCCGGAACGGGGGATCTTCAAGACCACGGACGGGGGCCGTACCTGGGACCACGTCCTCTACATCGACGAGGACACCGGTGCCACGGACGTCGTCATGGACCCGTCGAACCCGGAGATCCTCTACGCGTCCACCTACCAGAGACGCCGCACGCAGTGGGGCCTCAACGGGGGTGGAGCCGGTAGCGGTATTTGGAAAACAGAGGACGGCGGCGCGAACTGGACGAAGCTGGCCGGCAACGGGTTGCCGAGGGGCACGATGGGTCGGATAGGACTCGACGTGTCTCGCTCGAATCCGAACGTGGTCTACGCCTTGATCGAGGTGGCTGCGGACCGTGAGGCCTCCGGGGATTTGGATCCGGACCCACAGAGGAGCGGCTTGTGGCGGTCGACCGACAAGGGCCGCAGTTGGGAGTTCCGGAGCAATCACAACAACCGGCCGATGTACTACAGCCTGATCCGCGTGGACCCCAACGACGAGGATGTGATCTACACGGGCGGCGGCTCTCTCTCTCGCTCCGAGGACGGCGGCCGCACGTTCGACCCCGTGCCAGGCGCTTCGTACATCCACGTCGATCACCATCACGTGTGGATCGACCCCGCGGACAGTGACCATCTGATGGTCGGCAACGACGGCTCCTTCGACGTGAGCTACGACCGCGGCTTCACCTTCGAGTCGTTCCGCACCATATCCGCAGCCCAGTTCTATCAGATATCCGTCGATATGCGGAGACCGTACTACGTGTGTGGGGGTCTTCAGGACAACGGAAGTTGGTGCGGTCCCAGCGCGGTGCGAGGCCTCTACATTTCGAGCCAGGCTTGGTACAGGGTGGGCGGCGGTGACGGCACGTACTCGGCGGTCGACCCCACCGACCACAACATCGTGTACAGTGCGGGACAAAACGGGAACATGCGTCGTTCTGACTTGCTGACCAGCGAACCCATGGGTCTCGCCTCGGAGCGAGTGGATGCCATGTTCCTCCGTGGTACGCCCATTCGGCCCATGCCGCCGACCGCAGATGACCCCACCGGCAACATCCTTCCCGCACCTG
>CAUZVZ010000162.1:0-5812 GCA_963583605.1 Gemmatimonadales bacterium UBA6960 | reverse complement strand
CGTCGGCGCAGGGCGGATCGGGACCGAAGTCGCGTTGCGCGCTCAGGCCTTCGGCATGGAGGCCATCGCTTACGATCCCTATCTGACGGAAGAGCATGCAAGGGACATGGGCATCGAACGGGTCGAACTCGCCGATCTGATCGCTCGCGGGGATGTGATCTCATTACACGTGCCGCTCACACCGCAGACCGAGGGCATGATCGGTGAGGCCGAACTCAAGGCCATGAAGCCAACGGCCATCCTGGTCAATGCTGCGCGAGGTGGCGTGGTCGACGAGGGTGACCTGGTCGCCGCGCTCGAGTCGGGGGAGATCGCAGCAGCCGCGCTCGACGTGTACACGACTGAGCCGCTTCCCGAGGATAGCCCGCTGAGGGGCACCAAGAATCTGGTGCTCACGCCACATCTCGGTGCCTCCACCGCTGAGGCTCAGGAGTTGGTCTCGAGCGAAATCGCGCGTGGCGTGCGTGCGGCGCTACTCGAAGGGGATCTCTCCCAGGCGTTGAATGCGCCTGCGATCGGAGGGGAAAGCCTCGAATTTCTCAGACCTATCATGGATCTCGCCGGTAGGGTCGGACGCGTGGCCGGCGTCCTGGGGCGGGGCGGCATGAAGCGGGTCGGCATCTCTGTGGTGGGGCTGGACGAGGAATTTCTCGGACCGCTGACCGCGGCGGCCATGACCGGAGTGCTCACGCCGGTCATGGGCGCGCGCAACGTCAATTACGTCAACGCCCTCCACCTCGCGAAAGGAAGGGGTATCGAGCTCATCTCGACGCTGCAGCCCCCGCGCGACGACTATGCCAAGTTCGTCGAGATCGTCCTCGAGACGGAGGACCAGAAAGTGCGCGTGGCTGGAGCGCTACTGGGCGAACAGCATCATCCTCGGATCGTGCAGATCGACGGGTACGAGTTGATGGTCCAGCCTCAAGGGTGTCTGATCGTGCTTCGAAATAATGATGTCCCGGGCGTCATCGGGAGGGTGGGGACCCTCTTGGCGGAGCACGACTTGAATATTGCGGAGTACATTCAGTCGAGGGAGGCCAAAGGCGGCTTGGCGTTGGCCGCCGTGTCCGTAGATGGTAGGGTCAGCCCTGAGTTTCTAGGGACTCTGAGCGAGGACAGGGACGTCCTGGACGCGCGGGCCGTCTACTTCGACGGCTGAGTGGAGTGGAGACGTCTGGCTGGCTTCTGGAGGACTCAGGGCGTCACGCCGCCGTCGAGCGGGGTCAGTCGAGTCGGACTACCTTACGACGTTGTACTCCCTCAAGACGCGGGTCACGGCTGCTATGTCGATCGCGTCCGCGGTCCTTCCCATTCCTGATACCGTCGTCGCTTTGAGCAGCGAGTTGTAGATCGCCTCTTCCGTGGCCTCCACGGTCCCTTCGAAGAGGGCCGACAGGCCGCTGTTCGGCACTTCCACCGACTCGTCCCACTCCTCGCCCAGCGGGCGTCGTACTCCGGCCGCCGTGGAAAAGGCGATCACGTAGTCGCCGCTTCCGTTTCCGGCGAAAGAACCGGTGCGGGCGAGTCCCATGATGGCCCGCTTGGCCAGGCGCTCGAGCTTGAGAGAGGAGAGAGGGGCATCGGTTGCCACGACCATCATGATCGATCCTTGGCCGTCCTCGGCGTCGGTCCATTCGGGATCGCCACGGCCCAGGAGGTCGGACCGCTGCACGCTGGCCCCGATATCGGCACTTCCCGCTTCCGCTTCAATCACCTGCCGAAAGGAGTACCGACCCAACTCGCGGCCGACCGGAGCACCGGCCATCGTCAGGATCCCTCCGAAATTCGATTGAACCAGGACGCCGACAGTAAAGCCGCCGAGGCCTTCGGGAAGAACGCGGCTGCTCGTGCCTATTCCACCTTTCCAGCCGAACGCGCTCGTCCCTCGCCCGGCACCCACGGAGCCCTCTGCCACTGGTCCCGCAGCGGCGGTCTCCAAGGCAGAGCGCACGTGTTCCGCAGTAATGGGACGGATCCGGATGTCATTCAGGCCTCCGTCGTTGGTCTCTCCCACGACGGCATTCAAGGATCCGACGTTCTCCATGCCCTCCTGTTCTAGCGCCCATTCGACGAGAGCGTCCGCGGCCTTCCAGACACACAACGTGCAGGTCAACAGGATCGGCGTCTCCAACTCTCCCAACTCGCGTACCTGGGTCACCCCCAGAAGCTTGCCGAAGCCGTTGCCCACGTATATGGCGGCTGGCACGCGTTCGTGATAGATGCTGCCCGGGTGGGGCCGGATCGCGGTTACACCCGTATTGATGCGGTCGCCTTCGACGATGGTCACCTGCCCGACCAACACACCCTCGACGTCGGTGATGGCGTTCAGCGGGCCCGGAGGGAAGATTCCGACTTCGACGCCTAGGTCCCGAACCCTGGGCCGATCTACCTCCTGACTCAAGGCGTTCGGAGCGAGGAGGAACAGTGCGAATGTCACGGTCAGTGCAAGATGTTTAGTCATGGGGCGACTCTCTCTGTGTAGTGGGCTGTTGCGGTGCCGGCACAGTGCTTCTTCGATGATACGGCGATCGTCAGCGTACGGTATCGATGAGGAGCAGACCCAGCAGAAGCGGCTGATAAAGTAGAGACCAGAGAAAAACCCGCCGGGCCCTAGTCCGCGACATCTCAGCCGCCGCGGCGACGGAAAAGCCGAGAGTGATCAGCCCCAACGTGAGGGCTCCCGCCAGGAAGATTTGGCCGGTGAGCCCTAGCAACGTGGGGAAGGCGCTGACCATAAGCAGTGAAACGGAGTGGTACACCATGTGCCTGCCGATTCGGACGCCCTTGGGGTCGGTCGGGGGGCTCAGGAAGAAGCCCACACGGGCGTAGTCCTCCCGAAGTAACCAGGCGAGTGCCAAGACGTGGGGGAGCTGCCAAAGGAACGCGATACAGAACAGTAGGACGCCCCCGAATTCCACGGTTCCCGTCGCGGCGCTCCATCCGATCAGCGCGGGAAAGGCTCCGGGTACGGCGCCCACGAGCGTCGCCAGATACGACCGGGTCTTGAGGGGCGTGTAGGCGAGGATGTATGCGGCCGCCGAAGCCGCGGTGAGCACGGACGGGAGCCAACCCACCATGAGCCCGAGATAGACCAGTCCCACCACAAGGAGCGCCCAACCGAACGCTAATGCCTCCTTGGGCCGTAACCGGCCCGACGGCAGGGGCCGCGTGCGCGTGCGGGTCATGAGAGCGTCTGCGTCTCGCTCGACGTACTGGTTCAGAGCGAGTGCGCCGGCCGTCCCGAGGGCCACACCGACGATGGTATGCGTGATTGGGAGGATGTCTGCACGGCCGCCGGCCGCCACGTAGTAGCTCACGCCGGCCGTCATCATGACGTAGCCCGCGATGCCTGGTTTGGTGAGTTCGTAAAGCGCACCGGCCTTGCCTTGGGCCGGAGTTTGATCCGCTTTCGTGTTGACGGCTTGGCTCATGGCGGGCCTCGTCGTCCCTCCAGTTATCCGAGCGAGTCCAGCGTGTCCCTCATGGATCGGGCCAGAGCGGTAAAAGCCGGCACGTCGAAGAGGGTGTAGGCCGACGCCTCGGTGAGACGAAGAGCCATGAGCAAATCGAGAAAGCGTCCCGGATGATCCGACTCGAAGGCGACCACGAATTCCTGGTCGTCCAAACCGTACGAGTAGGTCGTGTTGAGCTTCACGTCGGGCCACTGGTGACCGACCCGGATGTGTTCGTCCATCATGCGCTGGCGGTCTTCATGCGGAAGCTTGTACCAGTCGCGGATCTTCGCCATCGGATAGACGAAAAGATACTCAGACCCCTGGGGGTTGATGGCGACGCGGGCTGAGTCGAGAACCTCCTCACCGCCGTACGTCTGGATGTACTCATCCTCGTAGCGGTTGAGGTAGATTGACCGTTTGGTCATGGCGAAATACGAATGCGCCAAGGAGAGGTATCCGCCGAGGCCGGTCTGGTTCAAGGAAGCCGCGAGTTCATGGAGTTGGCCCATGTCTCGAGCCGCTTGCCAGAGCAGAAAATCCGCATCGCCGCGGGTCCCGACCAGCGCGTAGCTGTAGATCATCATGTCGAGGACGCGGGCCGCCACCACCGACTCGAACTCCTCCTTGTGCGCGGTCCGTTCCTTCACGGGAAGCCGACGCCATGCGGGGTCCACCTTGAAAATCGAGAACCGAACGAACTCCCGCTCCTTCATCTTTTCCTGCGCGGCCTGGATCTTCTCCCAGGCGTCCGTGTCCATGGCAGGTTTCTGAGGGATGTTCGGTCGCACACCCCGGGGGACGTTCTCCTTCGTTTCTGTCATGGCTCAGCTCGTAGGTTGGTGGCCCCCGGGCGGGTTCCCGGGGAGCAACGAAAGTGCCGAAACCAGAGAACCGGAGCAAGGCGGTTCGGATTTGGGCGCTGGAGACGAAACATGCACGGGCGCAGTACAGTACTATGAGGGCCCTATCCATACTTCCCTGGAGACGAACGATCTCGAAGCTCACCACCGCACCCACGCACGGCATGAGCAATGCCGATCGTCGCGTCGCCGAGAGCGCCCTCTGGCGCAATGGGTTTCTCGCGGCGGTGGTCGTGCATCTTCTCGTCTTCTTTTTGTGGTGGGGCCAGCCGGAGCCGGAATCGCCGTTCGCGGCGGCCGGACCGCGGGAAGCGGATAATCGGGCGGCATCGGGGGGCTTGCAGGCGATGAACATCAGGATTTCTCCGTCACGGCCCCTCATTCGGCCCCAGGTGCCGCTGTTGACGCTCGAACCCGTCACTCCGATCGAATTGCAGCAAGACCAGCAGCAACAGGTCGAGACGGCGTCCATTCTGGGCGACCGTCCGGGTGTGGACGGCCCCGGGCTGCCTACGGGGGACGGGCGCGGTGACGGCGGGACCGCCGAGTCGGGTCGGTTCGGCAAGGTGCCGCCCTCTCCGCGCGGCATCATCATGCCGCCGTCCAACCGGAACGTCCGTGGACAGCGCATCGAAGTGTGGGTGTTCGTGAACGAGCGAGGACGGGTGGTGGCGGACTCGACTCAACTCCGTCCGCCCACGTCGGACGGGGACTTCAATACCCGCATCCTGCGCGAGGCCGCGGAGTGGGTGTTCGAGCCGGCCAAAGAGGGGGGGCGCGCGGTGAGCTCCTGGTTCCCGTACACGATCAGCATGTAGCTTTGCCCATGAAGCCGTCGGGGAAACGCATCCTTTGGGTCGATGACGAGATCGACCTTCTCAGGCCACACCTTCTGTTCCTGCACGGGGGCATCTCGCCGGAGGAGATGATCGTTCCAATTGCGCACCTCACACCGCGTCCTCGTGGCGCTGCACCCTGACCGACGGCGTGACGCTCTACACTCGGGTCCTCTCCTACCTCCGCCCTCACCTCACGGCGCTCGCGGCGGCGGGTGCGGCGACGTTCGCCTTCGCCGCGCTCGATGCATCGGCATACGTACTGCTCATTCCCTTTGTGGATGCGCTTTTTGGAGCGGGGACGACCGGGGGCGGTGGCACCGACCTAGGGGGTGACGCGGATCTGATGTCCAAGCTCCTGGATGCGACGGTGTACCGAGTCGTGGACGTCCAGGGTGATGCGCTTCAAGCGGTCCAGGGAATCATCGTTCTCATCGTGGTCGTCTTTCTTCTCAAGAATGTCTTCGATTTCGCCCGGACCTATTTGGTGGCGTGGGTGGAGCAGTCCGTGACCAGGGACTTGCGGAACGAGGTCTACGACCACGTCCTACGGCTCGACCTTTCGTTCTTCGGCCGGACACGGGTGGGACAGATCACCTCTCGGCTCACCCACGACGTGGAGCAGGTTCGTCGATTGCTCACGTCCGAGTTGGCCAAACTC
>CAUZVZ010000161.1:0-5888 GCA_963583605.1 Gemmatimonadales bacterium UBA6960 | reverse complement strand
TCCCCGCGAGCAGTTCCTGAATCAGTTCGGCGGTCAATGGTGAACTGTCATCGGGCTTCCACGTTCCGACGGCGGTATTGCCCGTGAAATCGTCCGTGATGCCTCGGACGACGCCGCCAGCCACGCCTGCAGCGCCATTGTGAAAATGGGCCGCGCTGAGGGGCTCCGTCATGCCCGTGACTGTCAGTCGATAGGACACGTTGGTGCCGTCGAAAGTAACGACTGCGGTTCCCGTCCCATCGGTTGTGATTGCCGGGACTTCCTGGTCCCCGTCAACCGGGCGATCATCCGAACGCCCGCGGCCACTTCGACCTGGCCGCGAATTTCGCCACCGCCATTTTCGGCTGTGTGGATGTTAATGTAGAGATTCCCGTCCAGTAGTTCAGCGAGGTGGTCGGCGGTCATATCCGCGGCCGGCCAGAGCCCGGTTGCCGTGTTCCCCGTGAAGGTGCTGTTGATGCCGAATACGACCCCGCGCGGCGGACCCGGACCCCGATCCGCTCAAGCCGGAGACTGCCTGGCCGACCGTCAGGTCTGCCCAAAGGCCCACGCCGCCGGCAACCAGGACCTGGCCGCGAATTTCGCCACCACCATTTTCGGCCGTGTGGATGTTGATGTAGAGCTCGCCGGCGAGCAAGGCTCCGATCAGCTCGCCCGTGAGCGTGTCCTCGGTGAGCCAGACGCCCTGGGCCGTGTTGCCCGAGAACGTGCTGTTGATGCCGTGTACGACCCCACCGGATATTCCCGCCGCCGCGCGGTGGAAGTGGGCGTTTGTGATGTCGCCTGAAAGCTCACTCACCGTGATGGTGTAGTGAAGTCCCTCATCGTCCAGACGGAAGGCGCCCGTTCCCTTTCCATCGGTCGTGACGACGGGTACTTCTTGAGCGCCGTCTAGTGTATTGTCCCATGAATTCCTTGAAAAATTAAGCAATCTGCCTTAAGGTTCCTCAGGCACTAAAATCACAGGAGGAACCGATGGGAAGGGGACGTCCGTTAGAGCCGCTGAACATAACCGAAGATGTGCGAAGTCAGCTCGATTCGATTTCCCGTTCACGTAGTATGCCACATTCTCTCGTTCGGCGTGCCAGGATCGTGTTGCTGAGTGATGGTGGTCTCACCAACCATGAGATAGGAGAGAAGCTTGGTCTCTCGGGTGCCACAGTCGGGAAGTGGCGCCGTCGTTTCTGCAGGCAAGGTCTGATGGGGCTCTACGACGAACTGAGACCCGGTGGACCGCGATCGATTGATGATGATGAAGTCTCCTCCTTGATCTATACGACTCTCAGGGAGAAGCCAGAGGCTGCCACGCACTGGACCTGCCGATCGATGGCCGATGAAACGGGCTTTTCCAAGTCTACCGTTCAGCGGGTGTGGAAAGCCTTCGGTCTCCAGCCGCATCGACAGAAGCACTTCAAACTCTCGAACGATCCATTCTTCGTCGAGAAAGTCAGGGACATCGTTGGTTTATACCTGAACCCGCCTGACAACGCGATGGTGCTCTGTGTGGACGAGAAGAGTCAGATCCAGGCCTTGGACCGAACATAGCCGATCTTGCCTTTGGGGCTCGGCTATGTCGAGGGTGTCACCCATAGCTACATCAGAAACGGCACAACGACACTCTTTGCAGCCCTTGAGGTTGCCTCAGCCAAGGTCCTGGCACAGTGCAAACCAAAGCACCGACATCAGGAGTTTCTGCAGTTTCTCAAGCACATCGACAAGAACGTTCCGAAAGATCTCGACATTCATCTCGTCGTCGATAACTACGGCACCCACAAACACGAGAAGGTCAAACGGTGGCTGGCGTCAAAGAAGAGATACCACATCCACTACACGCCAACCTATGCCTCCTGGTTGAACCAGGTTGAGATCTGGTTCGGTATCATTACGCAGAAAGCCATCAGACGAGGAACGTTCCGGAGCGTCAAAGATCTCATCACGTGCATCAAGACGTTCACCGACAGCTACAACTCGAACTCACGACCTTTCGTGTGGACCGCGACGGCAGATTCGATCCTCCAAAAGATCAAGATAATTTTTAAACTTATTCATGGGACATGACACTATCGCGGCCGTGAAGAATGTTGCGGAGGCCGAGGTGCTGGCTCCCTCAAGTTCCAAGCTCGCGGAAACGACCGCGGTTTCGTGTGCGGCGAAGCTCGCGCTTGCTGTGAACAGGCACAGGACCAAAACAAGTATGCTTCGAATCATTCAAGCCTCCCTGAGTGTGACCACTTTTTCACGAGTTTCTTCTGTAGTGTGATTCAATCTGAAGTCATCGACGCACACGGGCCTCCTTGTTTCGTCGTAAGATCTTGTTATTTATAATGTTATGAATACTTAGGGGGGGGTAGGACCGAGGCCGGCTTCGTGTGGGCGATCGGGAGTGGCGCCACCCACACGTGAGAATCAGACGTGACTTAAACGTCGGGTGTCGTCAAGGGTTGCATCGTCAGGGAAGAAATCGCAGAATTTGTCCCTTGGCGACGCGGGGAGGGGTGGAGGTGCCTTGGAGTCGGCCGGGGACAACGGGGGCTGGCGGATCAGGCCTCTGGCGGTTATCCTGAGTCAAGGAGGCGAGAATAAGTCGCAAAGAAGACTGACTTGACGGGAATCTGAGAACTCCTTCCTCTGATCGATGATATGGCTGCCCGTGAATTCACCCTTGTCTACTGGAGATCACTGGATGTCGAGCGTGAGTAACTTGTTTACAGATGAGCAGATGCGTCAATTCGTGACCAACGGGTTCGTCGTCCTGAACGTGGATATGCCGGACGGCTTCCATCAAGAGGTCTACGACCGTTGCGAAGAGGTCTACGAGAGCGAGGGCAACCCCGGGAACAACATTTTGCCTCGCATTCCGCACCTGCAGCAGCTGTTCGACCATCCTACAGTCACGGGCGCGTTTTCAAGCCTGCTTGGACCGGACCACGTGATGCACGTGCATCGTCACGGACACCTGACGAAGGGTCAATCCGAGGATCGGGGATGGCATAAGGACAGCTATTGGGGGTATCACAAGATTCGGTATCATCATCCCCGCTGGGCGATGGCGTTCTACTATCCCCAGACGATCAGTTCGATCAATGGGCCCACTCGAGTGGCGCCGGGTTCGCACTGCTATGACGAGCGGTTTGAGATGCTAGACGACATCGGCCAGCCCGTCTTGGGCGAAGCAGGTACGATGGCGATCGCCCATTTCGATATCTGGCACCAGGCGACGGCCAACAAGACGGATGACAATCGGTATATGATGAAGTTTCAGTTCCATCGGATGAGTGAGCCGACCGAGCCATCGTGGCACACGGATGGCAAAGGGTGGACCTCTTCCGACAATAATGTGCACGATGTGATGTGGGAGCAGCATTGGGACTGGCTGAGTGGTCGTGATTCGAGCGAGGCGGAAAAGGTCGACGCAGCCGCACTCTCGTCCGAATCCGAACCAGAACGCCTCAATGCGGCCTACGCACTCGGGCGCCGCGGAGACGCATCCATTGGGACACTGCTCGATGCGCTTGCGGGTGACAATGAGCAGGTACGCAGGGTTGCCGCCTATGGACTCGGTGTCGTGGGCACTCCGGCAGTCGGTGCGTTGAGCGAATTGCTGACGAATGAAGAAGAGGACATCCGGTCGCACGCCGCTTTCGCGCTCGGGGATATGGGATCGCGGGCGGAAGATGCCGTGCCGGGCCTTGCGCGGGCGCTATCGGATCAGTCTGAGCGGGTCCGGCATCACGCGACCGAAGCGCTTGGGACGATCGCATCGGACGCGGATAGGTCGGTGCCAGCCCTCGCGATGGCTCTGTCAGATGAGGATGCGCAGGTAAGGTATAACGCTGCCTATGGACTCGCCCGATTTGGAACGGACGCAGCCGAAGCCGTACCTGCCCTGGTCAACGCGCTAAAGGATGAGAATCGCTACGCCAGCGGTCACGCGGTGGCGGCGCTTCGCAGAATCCGAACGCCGGAGGCGATTGACGCGCTGTTGGCGTGGATGGAGACGACGCGGTGGTGTTCGTTCACGACGAAAGACAGTACGTTCTAACTGGCTTGGGAGTTAACAAGTAGGTGCGGAGTTGGGCCGTACTGAGCAGGGATCGGGAGAGGGACGAACGGGAGAGCCCTCCTTCGCCAAGGCTCCGGCGGGCAGGCATGCGTTGCGTTGGCTTCGCACAAAAGTTTTGGTAGAAAGGGCTGCGTCGAAATGGCGGAGCCCTTCTTTGTTGCCGGTCCCGGATGATTAGGTATAGGGCAGCGACGTCACCATCCGTGTACCCAGTGTTCCTGGCCTCTGAACCAGATGGCATCGGCGGTTGTGGAGATTCCGACGCCCAGGAGGTAGCCGATCATAATCCCATACCAGAAAGGGAGGGATCGTCGGTAGAGGCCGACGCCGCCGTAGTGGAGGACCAGGGTTTTAATCAGCCAGACCAGAAGGAGGCTGAACCCATACTGTCGGGTCGGGAAAGCGATCGCCGCAGGATGAAAAGGCCACCACGCGTAGCGGGCTCTGAGGTATAGCAGGAGACCGGCCTCGGTCGCTCCAGAAAGCCAGACAACCAGCTTCTGGGTGTCGAAGAAGGTCGGTTCGGTGCCCTCGATCGCGGGCACCCTCGACTCCAGATCTCGCCAATCCCACAGGTAGAGTGACAGGGGGCCATTCATTCCCCCTTCTGTGTAGGAGCGGTGCAGGGTGGCGCCCGCGGAGAATGCGCACCCTACGACGAAGGCGATGGGGACGGCGGACCAGATCAGCGGGTGCCTCCGAAGCTGGTTTCCCAGCATCCGGAAGTAGTGGGGTGCGGCCAGGATGGCTGTGACTCGGATGGGAACCCCGACCATCGCGTTTTTGTCCATCATCCACATCGTGGTCTGCGTGCCGGGTGAAAGGTTCGCCGTCCCTCCGAGAAAGCGCATGATGTCGGCGCCCTTGGCGCCTGCCGGATCCAGGAATGTGAACCCGGTGGTGGCGGCGTATTTTGTGACGCCGAAGAAGCAGATAAAGAGGAGCGTCAGCTGTACGAAAACGGCCGGGACGGACATACCTGCTGCGACGCACCAGCCACCGAGGAATACGCCGGATGCCAGAAAGCCGAGCCAGGCCGTTCGGTAGGTGACTGGCACTCCGTCGTCCTTTCCGCGCTCCGAGGAGAGGGCGGTGCGTATGGTCTGCCCCAAATGCCTGCGGGCCGCCCAGACGGACCAGGCGACGAGTGCCACGAGTGCGCCGTGCGATTCGAGAAGCAGAATCTGCGTGACGCTTGCCTGCTGACCCTGGAGTCCGACGGTAAACCCCGTCATATTGGCCAGCCCCGTTTTTACGATCTGAAGCACGTTGTATGACCAGAAACTGAAGAGGAGGTCGAGGGGACAGAGGTAGGCCAATCCCATAATCAGGGGTTGCACGCGCAGGTAGTAGTTGGGGAAGTGATAGCCGATGGGTACGGCCTTGGTCGTCCACTCATCGAACAGGGTGAGCCGCGGCAAAGTGTGCTGGAAGTAACCGAGTACGTTCCAGCACACGATTCCCGCAGTAAACGTAAACCCCAGCCAGAACTGCGGTGTCCGCAGAATGTCCGGCACCCGATACCCCTCCGTCGTCTCCAGCAGATCCAATGGGAAGACCGCAAGAGGGAACGTCAGGCGCTCGTGCTCGTGCCATTGCTTGTAGAAGAGTACGCTACAGAAGAACCCGGCCATCACCAGGGAGAGACAGCCGGCGGTCCACCAGAACAGAGGCCGGAACCAGGCCCCCCAGGGGATGGACAGACCTTTGTCGAGACCGGTGTAGACCTGACCGACGACGACGGGATCCGGGCCCAGGAAGAACGAACGGGACAGGAAGGGCAAGACCACTTCCTGCACACGGTTCTCGGGAGACATAAAATGGA
>CAUZVZ010000160.1:0-5975 GCA_963583605.1 Gemmatimonadales bacterium UBA6960 | reverse complement strand
GTACCGCGACTTCAACCTATGGACATATCAGTAACTGGGATGTGTCTGCTGTTACCGATATGGAGGACGCATTCGACCGTCAGTCTTCATTCAACGGAGACATCAGTTCGTGGGACGTCAACAGCGTCACGAACATGGCTGGCATGTTCATCGACCCCGACTCGCTCACGGCGTGTACCAGATCGGAGACGAGTAGGCCCGCTCCTGGATCGATGCGGGTCGGTCCGTAGCCTGTTCAGGGTCGAGCCCGAGCGCGACCGCGTCATACGTCGAATACCGCGGCGTTGGGATCTCGAGAACCCGGACGTAGTAGAACGCGCGCTCGTCCGGATCGAAGTCGGGGTCCACCCACACGGTGGAGAGCTCCGCGCTCCCGATCGTGTTCTCGTACGTCGCGCGGGCAACGTCCACCGTGCTGCCGATCGCCGGCACCTTCCCGTTCGTGGCAGTGCGCTGGCCCGCCCACGCCACGTCGTACACGCGTTCGTGGGTTTCGCCGTCGTCGTCGAGCCAGCCCTTGATCACCTGTACACGATCTAGATTCGCACCCACCGGGTCCTTTACGGCGTGAATCAACAACGATATGGGGGCGCCGTTCGGCGCCTGGGCGAGGTCCCCTCCCATCGGAACGCCACCTCCGTACCCCACGGCAGCGATGTCTCGCGCGTCGGCATCCCCCGCTTCGAACTCGAAGCCTCCGAACATCCGCAGCTGCATCCTCGGGCCGCTCGTCGCGTAGACCTCCTTCCGCTTGAACGCCGCTGTCAGAGCCTCACGCGTGTTCGCCGTGCTCCACGCTCCCGTGATCCCCTGGGCCGCAGAGTTCCACCCCACCGCAGCACCGAAGCCCGGCAACGGCGCGAGACCATTCGCTGGACCCGATCGGGCCCCTAGCCAGCCCGCGAACAGGTCCTCATCCGTATCGCTCAGGGTCGTATGGGTGTCGGTCGCGCCCTGGATTCCGAGTTTGTACGGGTTCACACCCACCTCTTCCTCGAACTGGAGCCCCCGGAGAAGAGCCGTACGTACGTAGTCGGCGGGGTCGGGGACCGGGATCACTCCACGGAAGAGGAACGAGAACAGCTCGAAGTCCGCGAACTCGTCCTCCGGCGACAGGAACGGATGGGTCTCGGACGTGCCCTTGATCTGCAGCACCTCTACGAGCGGCTCCCACCTCATGCGGGTCCTCGCATACTCGGCGCTGATGGGACGACCCTCGCTGTCCACCATGTCGAACATCAGTCCGTTGGAGAGGTTCGAGTTGTGGGGAATGGCGACGAAGTCGATCCCGAGGCGATCGCTGGTCTGCTCGAGCCAGCTCCACAAGTCCTCCGGTCCCGAGGCGCCTGCGGAGGAGAGCGGGAGGAACTCCTTCGCCGTCTCGGCGTCGGCTGGAGTGAACACCACGCGATGCAGCATTTGCCCACCCGGCATGAACGTCCACTCCCACCCGATGAGCGCGGTGAACGTACCCGGGTCGTTGTTTCGCTCCGCCGCGTCCACATAAAGCGACCACGCGGCCTCCTGGAACTCACGTGTTCTCCTGTCCCCGTCAACAGGAGCGCCGCGTCCGACTGGAGAGTGGTCCGCTACTACGAGGAAATCGAGCGGCCGATCGAGACGCACCCGGCTTCCGAGACCCGGGTGGACCACGGGAAGCCCCCTCGCGAAGCGATAGGCCGTCTCGGGATCCGCGTTGACGTTCCCCTGGCCATAAGCATCCGACGAATAGGACGTATGAACGTGCGTATCCCCCCAGTAGACGTTCCTATCCTGTCCCGCTAGGGGTCGGGCGGAAGCACACACGGCAAGTGTGAGCGAAGCCAGCAAGCACCTCTTCCAGGTCATCTTCATCTCGGCCCCCTCGAGCTCTCTACTTCACAGAGCCTTCGCTCGATCCGGTACTTATCGTCGAGCGCGGCTTCCAGGCGTTCGGTGTGTCCTTCGTCGCACACCTACGCCCCCCGTGTGCTTCGTCATGATAGGTGGGCTAGGGGTTAGGCGCGCGCGGTCGACGGACAAGATCAGCCCGAGCAGCTTGAGCGCTATCCATCGATGATGGCGACCCCCACTCGCTCACGGCGTGTACCAGATCGGTGACGAGAGGGCGCGCTCCTGGATTGTTGCTGGTCGCTCGGTAGCCTGTTCAGGGTCGAGCCCGAGCGCCACCGCGTCGTACGTTGAGTGTCGCGGCGTTGGGATCTCGAGAACCCGGACGTAGTAGAACGCGCGCTCGTCCGGATCGAAGTCAGGGTCCACCCACACGGTGGAGAGCTCCGCGCTCCCGATGGCGTTCTCGTATGTCGCCCGGGCCATATCCACCGTGCTGCCGATCGCCGGCACCGTCCCGTTCACGGCAGTGCGCTGGCCAGCCCACGCCACGTCGTACACGTGCTCGTGGGTTTCGCCGTCCTCGTCGAGCCATCCCTTGATCACTTGCGCCCGATCCAGATTGGCCCCCACAGGGTCCCTTACGGCGTGAATCAACAGAGAAATGGGACTGCCGTTCGGCGCTCGGCCGAGGTCCCCTCCCATCGGAACGCCACCCCCGTAGCCCACGGCCGCGATGTCTCGAGCGTTGGCATCCTCCGCATCGAACTCGAAACCTCCGAACATCCGCAGCTGCATCCTCGGGCCGCTCGTCGCGTAGACCTCCTTCCGCTTGAACGCCGCGGTCAGAGCCTCACGGGTGTTCTCGCTCGCCCACGCTCCGGTGAGCCCTTGGGCGGCATAGTCCCATCCGACCACGTCCCAGTTGCCGCCGAACGGATTGGGAGTCGGCGTCGCACCCCCTTCGGGGGAGGAGTCGAGGACGGTCTTGCCCCAGAAGTTGTCCTCGTCCGATGTGCTGAGACTCGTGTGCGAATCGGTCCCCGCTTGAAGTCCAAACTTGTATGGGTTCACTCCGACGCGGTCCTCGATGTCCAGACCGCGAAGCAAGCCTGTGCGCGCGTAGCTCCCCGCCACGGGATTGGTATCCACGACTCCGCTGCGGAGGAGGGTCTCATAGATCTCGAAGTTTGCGAACTCGTCGATCGGGGAGAGTAGAGGGTGGGTCTCAGAGGTGCCCTTGATCTGTAGCACCTCCACCACCGGCTCCCAGCGCATACGCGTCCTCGCGTATTCGGCGCTGATCGGACGTCCCTCGCTGTCGACCATGTCGAACATGAGGCCCAACGACAGGTTCGAGTTGTGAGGAATGGCTACGAAATCGATCCCCAGGCGGTCACTCGTCGTCTCCAGCCAGTTCCAAAGATCTTCCGGTCGGGCGCCGGTACTGGCGGGCGATGCGGGAAGAAACCTCTTGGCCGTCTCTCCGTCGGCCGGAGTGAACACGACGCGGTGAAGGTTTTCGGGCGTCATCGACGTCCACTCCCACCCGACTAGGGTCGTGAACGTGCCCGGATCGTAATGGCGCTCGGCCGCATCCACGTAGAGCGACCACACCGCCTGCTGAAACTCCGGCGTATTCCTCTGCCCTTCGATAGGGGCACCTCGTCCGAACAAGCCTCCGGAGTGATCCGCGACGACGAGGAAATCCAGGGCACGGTCCAGACGCACCCGATTGAGGAGTGTCGGATGAGTCACCGGGAGTCCCTTGGCAAAACGGTACGCGGTCTCCGGACCCGCACTCACGTTCCCCCAGTTGTATGCATCGATTGAGTAGGACGTGTGGAGGTGCGTGTCGCCCCAGTAGAGGTTGCTCTCCTGTCCCGCTACGGGTCGGGCTAAAGCACACGCCACAAGCGTGAGCGAAGCCAGCAAGCACCCCTTCCAGGGGGCCATCGAGATCATCATGGGCCTGAGCCCCCCCGAGAGTTTCGGATCGACCATCATCGGCTGAGCGGTCTACTGGATGAGCGGCATCACCCGCTCCAAGAACCAAAACGACGCCGGCACACCGATTGCGTATGCGCACACTGTCGGTAGCGCCGGTCGAACGCGTCCCAACGCCGGGAAGTGACTCGCGACACTACCGCGACCGGCCAGCCAAGCCACCAACAGAACCGGCAGAATGACTAGAACCTGGCCTACCTCGACTCCCAGGTTGAAGGAGAAGAGCGACGTCACCAGCTCCTCCGACTGAAGGCCGATCTCGGAAAGCGCCGCGGCGAACCCGAGCCCGTGGAGGAGACCGAACGACGAGGACACGAGAAGCGGATACCGGTTGGCCAGACTCTGTGGGCGTCCGACCGCGATCTCTCGGGCTAGGAACAGGATCGACAGTGCGATGGTTGCCTCGACCGGGGCTACAGGAACAACGAGCACTCCGATGGCGGAGAGTGACAGAGTGACGGAGTGGGCCAGCGTGAACCCGGTCACGACCCAGAAGATGCGTCGGGCAGACCCGGCGAGGAGAAGGAGGCCTGCCACAAACAGGAGGTGGTCGATGCCACCGAGGATGTGCTCGATGCCCAGTCCAAGGTACTCCATCGCCACCCGTGCCCGAGACGGCCTCCGTGGCACGATCCACTCTGACGCATCAGGGGGCAAGACGGCCATGCGGACGGCACCATCCACAGGCGAAAAGCGCACCACGGTCGACAGGGACGGGTTGAATGCGGGATAGCGGAAGGAGATTGTCCGGCCCTCGAGCGACCCCTCGCAGATGATGACGCCGCCGGAACCCGAGAACCCGATGGGGACCCCCGCCCTATCCTCCCCTGGGACGCAGCCTTCAGGCCATTCGATGGTCGGCCGGTTGGAGAGCTCGACGCTCGGTGGAATGCCTATCCGAACGCGGTACAGGTGTCCAGGCTCCTCCACGATCTCGACCGAGAGGGGTCGGGCGTCGTGAGCCTCGGCCGACGAGAGCGGGGCGAGGACGAGGAGCGCGGCCAGCCACGACCGACTCACGCTCATCGCGGAGCCTCACCTGCGGGGGTCTCCGGATCGAGCCCGACCAGCCTCACCTCGTAACCGTCGACGATCCGGTCGATGCTCGTCCGGCGCGCTTGCGCGACCCGAATCCTGTCCCGGTCCTCCCGCACGCGGTCCTCGATCTCCTCCAGGCCGGGAAGCCGAGCCGGTCGCCGCTCGGTAAGGAGGACGAGGTGCCACCCGTAGGGGGAGGGCATGGGGCCGTGCCACGTCGACGATGACGGCTCGACGCGGTCCAGCGTGGATGTCAGATCCGGGCCGAGATGGCCTTCCACGAAGTCCCGGGTACGCTCGATGTAGTTCTGGAAGTAGAGAGGGCGGTCGCCAAGGCCGATGGCCGCGCTGAAGGGGGCCCCCTGTTCGTTTAGCTCCGTGAGCAACTGCCGCGCTCCCTCACGAGCTCCCGCGTCGCCTCTAAGCTCCGCGTTGAAGAAGACATGGGCGAACGTGTAGACGGGCGGCTCCCGGTAGTCGTCGCCGAACTCGGTGTAGAACTCCTCCAGCTCGGCCCGCCCGATCTCCTCCGTATCGACGCCGCTATCGATGCCACTCTCGAGCAGGAACTCGAGCCTCTGAATCAGGCGCTGGCGAATGACATAGTCCCCTTCGTCCAGCCCCATGGCGAGGGCCTCACGGTAGCGCGCCTCCTCGCGAACGTACTCGTCCACGAGGGCGTCCCGCTCAGCCGAGGTTAGCTCGTCCATGCTCTTGTCGAAGAGATCGCTCTGAAACGCATTCGCTCGATATTGCACGAACGTGACGAGTGCGTCCCGGCTGACCGTGATGCGCTTGGGATCGTTCCCGTCGGGGCCCAGCAAGCCGTATGCTGCGAACAGGACTCCCCCCATCAACAGGAAGTGGACGAGGGGATCGCGCACCCACACAGGCACCCATGCGGGCATGCGGCGCGGCTCGGTCAGGGCGTGTACCAGATCGGAGACGAGTAGGCCCGCTCCTGGATCGCCGCGGGCTGCCCCGTAAACTGATCGGGGTCCAGCCCGAGGGCGACCGCGTCATACGTCGAGTATCGCGGCGTCGGGATCTCCAGAACTCGGACGTAGTAGAAGGCGCGCTCGTCCGGATCGAAGTCAGGG
>CAUZVZ010000159.1:0-5989 GCA_963583605.1 Gemmatimonadales bacterium UBA6960 | reverse complement strand
GGAGATGGGGCGCCGAGCGATCGCCGTGCAGGGCTCTACGGACTCCCACTCCGACGTCGAGCGGTTCGTCGCGGAAGCGGACGACTTTCTGGGCGGCATCGACATCCTCGTCAACAACGCCGGGATCCTGAAGCGAACTCCGTTCCTGGAGATCAGCGAGGACGAGTGGGACGGCATCCTGGACGTCAACCTCAAGGGCTACTTCCTCGTGGGCCAGGCAGTCGCGCGCCGTATGGTCGAGGCCGAGACGCCTGGGGCCATCGTCAACGTGTCGTCCGCGGGACAGGCGGTGGCCGCCCCCAACCTCACCCACTACTGCGTCTCGAAGGCAGGGGTCGAGATGCTCACCAAGCAGATGGCGCTAGAGCTCGCGCCCCACAAGATCCGAGTAAACGCCATCGCGCCAGGTCTCATCGAGACCGACATGAACCGGGCCGACATCGCCCGGGACGACTTCCGTGAGCAGCGGTTGGCCCGCATTCCCCTGGGCGAGATCGGCGCCCCCGAGGATCTGGTGGGGGCGGTCGTGTTCCTCGCGTCGAACGAGGAGGCGCGCCTCGTGACCGGCGCCTCCCTGTTCATCGATGCCGGCCAGACGATCTGGGGTGCCTAGAGGCTCGGGGGTGCCTAGACGCTCGTTGTTGGGTCTGGCGCTCGCCCTCGCCACTCTCCTGGCGGCGTCTTGTCGCGGCCCCTACACCGCTCCCTCCGACTCCGCCACCTGGCACGTACGCTTCTCCCACGTGCTCTCGAGCAGCTCGGAGTTCCAACTCATGGCAGAGCGCTTCCGGGACCTCATGCTCGAGCGGACCGAGGGGCGCTTCCGCGTCGCCATCTATCCGTCGGGACAGCTTGGCGGCGAGCGCGTGGCCTTCGAGCAGATCCAGGTCGGCGCGGTACACATGGCCATCACGGGCACGCCCGTGCTCTCCGGCTGGGTCCCCGAGGGGCAGATGTTCGATCTCCCTTTCCTCTTCGAGACCCGCGACCATGGCCACGCCGTGATGAACGGCCCCATCGGCGACTGGTGGCGCGATCTTCTGCTGGAGCGCACGGGAGTCCGATCGCTGGGTTTCTTGGACTACGGATTCCGCCACGTCTACAACAAGCGTCGAGCCGTCGAGACGCCTGCCGATCTCGCCGGCCTCAAGCTTCGTGTCCTGCAAAACGCGACTTATCTAGCGGCCTATGCGGCGCTGGGCGTTCAGGCGACTCCCATGAACTACGGCGAGGTCTACTCCGCCCTCCAGCAGGGCGTCATCGAAGGTGGGGAGGCGAACGCCATCGGATTCGTGAGCAGCCGGCTCCATGAGGTGGCCAAGTTCTACAGCTTCACGTCCATCACCTACAACCCGATCACGCTCGTGGTGAACGAGCCGTTCTACCGGTCGCTTCCCCCCGATATCCGTGAGACCCTCGATCGTTCGGCGGCCGACGCCCTCGCCTACCAGAGCGAAGTCGCGCGCCGCATGGAGGCGGATGCCCTGGAGCAGATGCGCGCCAACGACGTGGAGATCTCGCGACCGGACGTAGCCCCGTTCGTTCCCGCCGTCCGGCCGGCCGTGTGGGACGAGCTGGCGGATCGGCTGCAGGATGGCGAGGCGTTGATCGCCAGGCTGGTTGCGCAGGTGAGGCGGGCGAGGCCGTGAGGGGGCTGAAGGCGCTCAACCGCCGCCTGGTCGCGCTCGAGACCTACGCCGTGGGCGGGCTCGTGGTGACGGTGGCCGTCGTGGTCCTGCTCCAGGTCGGGATGCGCTACCTCTTCTCCTACCCGAACCCGTGGAGCGAAGAGGTGTCCCGCTTTTGCTTCATCTGGATGTCGCTGCTCGGAGCCTCGCTGGCGGTAGAGCAACGGGCTCACTTCGGGTTCGATCAGGTCACCAAGGGTCTGGCTCCACGCGCGAAGAGAGCCGTGGAGGCGTTCGCTTGGGCCGTCGTGCTGATGTTCTCGCTCCTCCTCATCGCCACGGGCCTCGCCCTCATGGACCTCACCATGGGAGAGCGCTCCTCGGCCCTGAACCTGCCCATGGCTCTCGTCTACGCTGCGGTTCCCGTGTCCGGCGTGCTGATGGTGATCCACATGTTGGCGGGGCCGGGGCCAGGGGCTGGGGACCCACCGACCGAGGGAACCGGCTGATGGGCGGCCTCATGCTGGGCACCTTTGGAGCGCTGGTGTTGGCCGCCGTGCCCATCGGCTTCGCCCTCGCGACCGCCGCCAGCATCGCCATCGTGATGGCGGACTTGCCCCTCGTGATCATCCCGCAGCAGATCGTGGCCGGGATGGACTCATTCCCCATGCTCGCCGTTCCGCTCTTCATCCTGGCGGGCTTTCTCATGGACGTGGGGGGGATCAGCCGCCGCTTGGTGACGCTGGCGCGCGCTCTGGTGGGACACCTTCCCGGCGGGCTCGGGCAGGTAGTCATCATGGCGGAGATCTTCTTCTCGGGTGTCTCGGGCTCCACATCGGCGGATGCCGCGGCCATCGGCGGGATCATGGTGCCCCAGCTCACGGAAAACGGCTACAGCCGCGCGCGCTCCACGGCCATCGTCTCGGCCGCGTGCGGGATGGGGATCCTTATTCCGCCGGCCATCGTCATGGTTGTCTACGGCGTCATCGGCAACGTCTCCGTGGGCGCGCTGTTCGTGGCCTCCATCACGCCCGCGCTGTTGATGGCCGTGGGGTTGATGACGCAGATCGGCTGGCAGGCCCGGCGGGAGGGGTGGCCGGCAGGGGAGCGCGCATCTTTCGCAGAAGTTCGGCGCGCGGCCATCGACGCGCTACTCCCCCTCCTCATGATCGTCGTGATCCTGGGAGGCATCCGCTTCGGCCTCTTCACCCCGACGGAGGCCGCGGCGGTCGCGGTCGCCTACGCACTACTCCTGGCCGGGCCGGTGTACCGGGCTCTTCCGCTGCGGGAGCTGTGGAGCAAGATCATCCAAACCGCCGTGGTCTCGGGCATGGTCCTGTTCGTGGTAGGCGCCGCCCACCTTCTGGGGTGGGTGCTGGCCGTCATGCAAGTGCCGCAGGCGCTGGTGTCCTCGCTGGTGGGGATGGGGGGCGGCCAGGCCGGCTTCATGATTCTCACAATCCTCGTCTTCCTCCCCCTGGGCGCGATCCTCGAGGGCGTGCCGGCGGTCGTCATGCTGGTGCCGATCCTGTTGCCGCTGGCGAGGGAGCTCGGGATCGACCCCGTGCACTACGGGACCGTGATCGTAGCGACGCAGGGAATCTCCGTGTTCCTGCCGCCCGTGGGGGTGAGCCTGCTGGTGGCCTGCTCGGTGGGAGGGGTGGAGCCGGCCGAGGTGGCACGCCCGCTGTGGCCCTACCTGGCGCTCATGTTGGCGCTCACAGTGGTCATCGCGCTCGTGCCGGAGGTGGTGCTCTTCCTGCCGAACCTGTTGGGATACTGAGGTTCAGCCTGTCCCGCAAGGGGCGCTCGTGCGATGCCCCCAATCAGGTGGACGCCCCATGAAGCTCGATTGCGGATCAGTCCGAGCTGGTCGAGGAGAGGTCCGATGGGAACAGCCGGCGAGTAGCGTTCGGTAACCGAGAACCGAAACGAAAGTCTTGTGGGCCACGCAGAACCCAGCCACTCTCGTGAGCCGGCGATAACTACGCGACTGGTTTCCATCGCCGTCTCGGCCACTCCTTCCCCCCAAAAACATCGCTATGACGATGCGCTACGCGCAGTTTCACCCCGATTACGCTGACGTTGCCGACTACTTTGACCGGGTCGCCAAAACGTTCGGACTTACCGTAGCGGGTAACGTTTCGGGTAACTCCCTTTCCCCCGTCCAAACCCTCGCGGGTGACGGTTCCTCGTAAGTCGTTGTGCTATAAAGCGGAGCCGGTGGGATTCGAACCCACACACCCTCACGGGCGCCGGTTTTCGAGACCGGTGCAATACCAGTTATGCGACGGCTCCCGGACGGGATTGTTGCTCGTTGGGTCGGTATGCTTCGCCCGGATGGAGCTGCGGTCGCCTACGGCGATCCTCGCTCGTCTCGCGGTCACCTCCTGGACCGCATCTGCGGGTCACCTTTTTGACGCTCGGCTCGAACCTGCAGTTCTGGCAACCGCCTATCGGCGGCTGCCGCGGGCTCGCGCATGCGAGCCCGCTAATCCGGGCTTCGAACGATGCGATCTTTCCATTTCAATCGGGGCGCCCGGATTTGAACCGGGGACCTCTGCGTCCCGAACGCAGCGCTCTACCGGACTGAGCCACGCCCCGAATTCCACCCTCACCGGCCAAACACGTTTCTGTGGAAACGCGTGGGCGCGGACCTGCGTAAAGCGGACTGTTTCAAGCGGATGGGGTGGGATTCGAACCCACGAGGGTATTAACCCACACGATTTCCAATCGTGCGCCTTAAGCCGCTCGGCCACCCATCCAGTTGTCGGTGGAGGGAAAGGTGGGGCTCGAACCGAATCCCACCACCATCATTTCACCACCTCTAACGGAGGGAGTGGGATTCGAACCCACGCGGACTTGCGTCCAACGCCTTAGCAGGGCGTCGCCTTAAGCCACTCGGCCATCCCTCCCTAAGTTGCCCCTCTAGGGCTCGAACCTAGACTCTCCGGAACCAGAATCCGGCGTGTTGCCAGTTACACCAAGGGGCAGTGCAAAGCCACCGGTCGGATTTGAACCGACGACCCCGTCATTACGAGTGACGTGCTCTACCAGCTGAGCTACGGTGGCAACCAGTGGAGCCGAGGGGAATCGAACCCCTGACCTCTTGAATGCCATTCAAGCGCTCTCCCAACTGAGCTACGGCCCCTATGGGCGCGAGAGGATTCGAACCTCTGACCTCTACGATGTCAACGTAGCGCTCTAACCAACTGAGCTACGCGCCCGATCCTCTCTCCTCGACCATACGAAGCGCGCCCGGAGGGATTCGAACCCCCGACCTCCTGGTCCGTAGCCAGGCACTCTATCCAGCTGAGCTACGGGCGCAAACAAACTGCAATGAAATTCGCTCGAGGCACGCTCCAAAACCACAATGCCAATACCCCGGCCGACCACTCCTTTTCGCGAGGCGAATTTTGTGTAGGGGTAGGAGGGCAAGGCGACCCGACTGAGGCGTACATCCGTATGCCGCGGGGAGGGATCGATCGCAGTCCTGACGCCGCCCTACGCAAAATTCGTCCGCGAAAAGTGCCCACGACAGGACTCGAACCTGTACGCCGTTTCCGACACCAGTCCCTCAAACTGGCCTGTCTACCAATTCCAGCACGTGGGCCCAACGGTTCTGCCACTGCATGTACCAAAAAATGCTCGAGGAGGGACTCGAACCCTCACGGGGTTAACCCCCACAGGGTCCTGAACCCTGCGCGTCTACCAATTCCGCCACCCGAGCCGTCTCATGTGGACTGGAGCCGAGGGGAATCGAACCCCTGACCTCAGCGTTGCGAACGCTGCGCTCTCCCAACTGAGCTACGGCCCCGGCATACTCGACCCATTTACTTTCAAACAACGCTTCAGCGGGGCTGACGGGACTTGAACCCGCGACCTCCGGTGTGACAGACCGGCACTCTAACCAAACTGAGCTACAGCCCCTACGCTCACCTCATCCTCACCGAGCGTTAGCCCGGCTTCCTACATGCCCTCACGGGGAATCGAACCCCGGTTACCAGGTTGAAAACCTGGCGTCCTAGCCGTTAGACGATGAGGGCGACTCCTCCACCAACTGTTCAAACAGGCCCGGAGGGACTCGAACCCCCAACCCCCGGTTTTGGAGACCGGTGCTCTACCAGTTGAGCTACGGACCTCTGACGAAATCCGGCTTGGCATACTCTCGGCTCGTTCATGCCAATCCTTCAGTGGCCAGGGGCGGAATCGAACCACCGACACCACGATTTTCAGTCGCGTGCTCTACCAACTGAGCTACCTGGCCCGTTACTCAGACTCTGCTGCACGCGCCACCTGGCGCGGTACCTGGCCCGCTACTCAGGCTCTACTGCCCCCGGCGCGGCACTTTGCCCGAAAAA
>CAUZVZ010000158.1:0-5994 GCA_963583605.1 Gemmatimonadales bacterium UBA6960 | reverse complement strand
TCCAGAGGGCTGCTCAGCTTTGTGATGAAGTGATCGCCTCCGAGTCCGTAGCTCCTGGCAACATCCTCGTCGCGGTCGGACGACGACAGAATCGCCACGGCGACCGAACGAAGCGCACCATCTCTCTTGATCTCCTCGAGAGCCTGGCGGCCCCCCATTTCCAGCATTTTCAGGTCCAGCAAGAGCAGATCGGTCCCTTACCAGGGCGAGCGCCCCTTCGCCGGTGCGAGCCCTCCGGATCTCCACCGGGACGCCAACGGTGGCCCTTAGGGCACGTTCGATGATCAGAGCATAGTCGTCGTCGTCGACGAGAAGCACGTACCACTTAGCCTTCGGCACCCTCTGGAACTCGCTCACTGTATCGGCTCCTCTTCGCCTACGTCCACCGCGATGGTCGCTTCGTGGCCGCGTCTCCTCACGCGATCCATCAACTCAGCCGCTCCTGCGCGGTCAAGAAAGGCCCCAATTCTAACGTGCGCCAGCGTACTGCCCGTGACGTGAACGAGCCTCGCCCGAAAGCCGGAAGCGTTGACCGAGGCCAACAAGCTTCTAGCGCGCTCCTCACTCTCGAACGCACCGACCTGGACGGCGTATCGGGCAGCCACCGCTTCGGCAGGTTCTGAGGCGCCCACCTCGGGTTCGCGGGATTCGGGCTCCAGGGATTCGGCCTCCTCGAGCTGGGCCTCCGCGAGTTCCGCCTCTTCGACTGCCACGAAGTTCTCAGTGAGCCACTCCTGCGCCCGACGGCGCTGCGGACTTCTCGGATAATCCGTTACCAGCATCCGAAAATACCCCGCCGCGCGCCTGAGGTCCTCGGCGGCGGCTGAGATCAAACCCAAGCGCAGAAGTGCCTCATCGGAATGGGATCCACCTGGGTACTCCAACACCAAACGCTGAAAGTCGAGGCCGGCCATACGTGGATCCACAGTGAGAATGGCCCTCAACCAAAGCCCCCTTTGCCGCTCAAGCCGGCTCGAGCGCGCCCGCTCGTTGTTCCACCAAGCCTCGAGCGCGGTCCGGGCTTCGTCCGCCCGGCCGGCCGAGGCCAATGAATCCACCACGTCCAAGCTCTCCTGGGCGCCCATCGGAACCGCGACGACCACCGCCAGGATGAGGGCAGCTAAATGAATCATGCCGCTATGTCTTCACGGCTCATCAACGTAAGTAGCCATTCTTCCAAGTGATGTTCGTCCGAAAGCGCACTCGCCTTCAATAAGTGATCGACCCGAAGCAGGCCTAATACCGCAGACCGGATGGCGTCAGCGTTCCATCCTCTGGCCTGCGCCTCGATCTGGCGGGAAAGCCACCTCTGATGCGGGGGAAGCACGGCCTCGACGGCTTGCGGGCCGCTCTCGACCGCCAAACCGATTCTCAACAAGTGGGTCGAGAGCCCGACAGTCAGACCGACACCGGTCTCGCCTTGGTTCAAGAGCACCGGGAGCCCCGTGACGGCCTCTCGGAAACGCCGTGCCCCTACGATATCGAACCATTTCCACCGATCCTGCTTCGGCAAGACAGTCCCCGCGGCCCGAACATGCTCCAAGGTAATTCTCTGTTCGCCCCCGGCAACGGAGGTGAGCTTTTCGAGTTCCTGTGAAAGGATGCCCAAGTCCGGACCGATCGCCTGGCCCAGCGCCCTTGCGGCATCGGGCTCCATGGTCGCTCCGAAACGGGTGGCGGCCTCCTCCATCAACCACCCGGGAACGTCATCCTGCGGGATCATGGCGAACTCGATCGATTGAGCCCGCTTGATCAGAGTCTGATAAAACTTCGCCTTCGACCGCTCCGGAATCCGCGCTGAGAGAATCAGAGCGAGATCGGGCGTGGAATTTTCGACCAGACCGAGTATGAGATCCCGGGATCTGGCAGCGCCGGCGAAGGCTTCGGCACCCTTCACCACAACCACCCGTCGCTCGGCCATCATGGGAGGCGTGGCGAGTATTCGCGCGAGATCCTCGACACTCACCTGAGAGGCCTGCACCACGTCAAGGTTGAAGTCTCGAGTCTCCTGGTCCAGATGAGCGTCCACCAGGGCCTTGACCGCCTCCTCCTTGCGATGCTCGTCATCCCCAAAAAGGAAGAAAACCCCGCCCGAGGATCCCTGAGTGAGGACCTTCCGGAGAGGGTTCATGGTGGCGATGGCCTATTCGGATGCGTTTGTCCGGTCAATCGAGACCTGTTCTTCGGAGGAGCCGTTCCCCACCATCCCGATCACCGCGATACCGCTCACTCATCGGAGAATACTCATAGAGGAGGGTCTTCGCGTCCGACCATAGCCCTCCGGGGAACAAACCGGAAGAGGCCGGCACCCCGGAAGAGACCGGCGTGGGCCCAAGTGCGTCGGGGTCGAAAAGCGGGGCGGGCATCGGCGGACCCGATACGACGATCGCCGGCAGTGCGACTTCTGGAATCCCACTCCCGATCGTTGGTGACCAAGCGACAGCCGTGAGCAGAATCGCCATCCCCAGCACGGTCACCGCCGGCGTGGCGGAGCCTCTGCCGGTCTGGGCCACCGACCCGCCGTCGTCTAGGTGGAACAGTCGGTGCTGAAGCCGCGGGCGGAAGCTCTCAGCGAGTTCAGCCCTAGGCATCACATGGAGCAGCGCCACACTCCGTGAAACAACTTCTTGGTATCGAGCACACTTTTCGCACGACGCCATGTGGGCCTCGGCTTCCAGCCGTTCCGGGGCTCCAATAGGAGCGTCATAAAACTCTGAAAACCGGCTCAAAAATTCCGAGCAAATCATAGAGTGGGACGGACTCCTGATCCGAGATTTGTGCACGGCGACACGCCGTCGAGCCAGAGTATTACGTGCACCGCTCCACGGAGTTCCCTCTAGAAGGCTGCTGGAGGAGCAACTGTTGCCTGGAGAATTACGAACAGAAGGGAAGTGTTTTGGAAGTCAGTCGAGCGTAGGCGCGATCACCTGAGCGAAATTGTTGCGCGCGCGGTTCAGGCGGCTCTTCACCGTACCCAGATTGCATCCCGTGATTTCTGCGATTTCCTCGTAGGTCTTGCCCTCAAGTTCGCGAAGCACGAAGACGATCCGGTGATGCTCCGGCAACTGGGTCACTGCCTTTTCAACCAAGTCCTTGAGGTGACGCTTGCGGAAGAGATCGTCGGGCCTGTAGGTCGAGTCCTCCCATTCCAGCGGCCTGTGATCGGCCTCCCAGTTCTTCCGGATGGTCTGGAAAAGCACCAATGGGTTCCTCGAACGATTCCGCAACTCGTTCTTGGCCAGGTTTCCCGCGATCGTGTAGATCCACGTGGAAAACTTCTTGGTCTGGTCGAAACGGTGCATATGGCGGTACACCCTGACGAACGTCTCCTGCACGAGATCTTGACCCCGCTCACGGTCACCGACCGTGCGATAAACGAAGTTCAAGAGGCGTCCATCGTACCGTTGCACCAATTCCCCAAAGGCCCGCTCGTCACCCGCCAGGAAGGCCCGAACCACATCGCTGTCGCCGAGTTGCCCCAGCATCTTGCGATGCTCTTTTGCCGCGCCCCCCGGCAGAACCTGGATTTCGGCTGTGTCCTTCACGTCTCGACTCCCTTCTACGGAGTACTCACCCGTCCCGTCTACTGCCAAGGCACGTACCGTGCCACTCCGCTATATGCCAAAATAACCCATTCTCCGCCTTTTGGGCGGACCCGGCCGTCCCACTTCGGGGACGCCTGATCCCAGCCGGGGGACATATCCGCCCGCTGGTCGGTTCTTTTCCGCCTCAATCGCCGCGCACGAACCGATCCACATAGAGGATGGTCGCGACGCTCTTGGCGTCCACGATCCGCCCGTCTCGGACCATTTCCAGTGCCTCCCAAAAGGCCACCCGCACCACTTCCATGAACTCGTCCGGGTCTCGTGAGGGTTCCCCAGACTCCAGATTCGTCGCGACAAAAAGTCGAATCACCTCGTCTGTAAAGCCGGGTGTCGTGTAGATACTCGTGAGCAGAGTCATGCTCGCCGCCCGCATTCCGGTCTCCTCTTCGAGCTCCCGATGCGCGCATTCCTCCCAGCTCTCCTCGGGTCCCTCCGGCAAACCGGCCGGGATTTCGTAAAGATAGCCGTCTGAGGCGTACCGGTACTGAAGAACCAGCAGCACCTCCGGGTCCGGATCGAACAAGCCGCCAACAAAGGGCAAGACGGCTGAGGCACCGGCATGCCGGATCATCTCGAGTTGGCCCTCAGTTCCATCCGGGAACCGAACCGTGTCCACACTCATCCGAATGACCCGACCGTCGTAAACGGCCTCGCTGTCGATCCATCCAGGCGGAAGCAAGCTCAGGGAGCGGCCTCGACCGTGACGGGCCCCCATCCAAGTTTCTCCAGTGGTGCTTGGATCTCCCCGGGGTGCCCACCGACCACGACCGTCATCTCGTCGGGCCGGATACATTGGCGGGCGGCCTCACGAGCCTCTTCGAGCGTCACCCCACGGATACGATCTCGATAGTCCCCATAGTAATCGTCCGGTAAGTCGTAAATGAGAAGCTCCGCGATCCGCGATGCGATCTGACCGGTCGTTTCCAGCTGGAGGGGGAAAGCACCTGCAAGGTAATCTCGAGCCGCACCCACCTCTTCTTCCGTGGGTCCCTTAGCCACCAGCGTCGTGATCTCGGCGACGGCCTCGCGCACCGCGTCGGCGGTCACGTCGGTACCCACGGCGGTGGATACGCACCACGGCCCCGCTCCTCTTCGGACCAGGAAGCGGGAACGAACGCCATAAGTAAAGCCATGTTCCTCGCGGAGGTTGAGATTGAGCCGGCTCGTAAACGCACCTCCGAGAACGGTGTTGAGTACTCTGAGCGGGAAATAATACGGTGTGGATCGGGCCTGTCCCACGTGACCGATGCGGATTTCAGATTGAACCGCATCGGCGCGTTCGATCACGACGATGCCTCGTTCGCGAGTCCGGGGTTCGGCGTCGATCTGGGGTTGGAGTTCAGCTTCACCGGCCCACGCACCAAAGTGCGTTTCGACGAGCGAGCGCACCTGCCTGGCATCCACGTCGCCCACGACGACGATCCCGGACCCCTTGGGTCGATACTGGGCCTCCACAAACCCTGCAGCGCAGCCCGGACTGAACGGACCCACCGACTCCACCGTTCCTCCAAGCGGGCGCCCATACGGAACCCCCTCCGCGTACGTCAAACGGCGTGAGGCTGTGGTGGCGATTCCAACCGGATCCATCTCCCTTTGGCGGATCGAGGCCAAGCGTTGACCTCGAATCCGTTCCACCTCGTCGTCCGGGAAAGCGGGCTCGATGAGCACCTCCGCGAGCAGCCCCATCGCGTCATCAAGCCGGTCGGCCATGCACGACAGCGAAACCGTCGTGGAATCCCATCCGCTCCCGACGGAGAGCCCGGCTCCGATCGCCTCGAGCGCCTCGGCCAACTCCACCCCGCTCCGTTTCGCCGTGCCACCCTCTAGAGAGTCTCCCGTCAGAACCGCGAGGCCGGCCCGGCTATCGTCGAGCCCGCCCTCTCCGGCGTCCAAGACCACCATGGCCGTTACGACGGGTAGGCGCCCGACCTGCACGGAACGGATCCGAAGTCCGTTCTCCGACACGTCGGCATGGACTGGCGGAAAGTCGAAGCTTCGAACGGGCCCAGCAGATGGCGCCACGGATCGGGACGATCCGCTCACGCGACGCTCAGCATCGGCGCCGTCTCAGGAACATACGTCAGGACCGCGCGATTATCGGCACCGAGAAAACGCTCTGTAAAAGTCGCCACATCCTCAGGTGTCACCGCGCGAAGCCGCTCGATCTCGCCGTTCAACCGCCCGGGATCATCGAAGAGTTGATCGAACATCGACACCAGGTCGGCCCGTTCCCCGACTTGCTCGATCTGCCGGACGAGGGCCGTCTCGGTGAGCGCGACGGCCCGCTCGATCTCTCGGTCGGTCACGGATGCGAGTCCTTCCATCTCTGCGACCAAGGCCGCCTCGAGCTCCGTTGGATCTCCATCGGGAAAGCCGGTCGCCCATGCGA
>CAUZVZ010000157.1:0-2500 GCA_963583605.1 Gemmatimonadales bacterium UBA6960 | reverse complement strand
CCTGTAGCACGGGCGGCAGCATGGGCACTTCTGGCGGCACCGCCCAGGGTCCCGGGCGCGACTACATCAGCCGCAGCCATATCGAGAGCGTGGATGGCACCGCCTTCAACGTTGTCCAACAGTTCAGGCCGCGTTGGCTCAGGGTTCGGACGCAGGGTACGCTACTCAACCCAAATCCGGCCTACGCCATAATCTTCGTGGACGCGCTTGCATTCGGACCGATTCCCACCCTGAACCAGATTTCGACTACCCAAATCGACCGGATCGAATTCCTCAATGCGAGAGATGCCACGACCTTATACAGCACGGGTTACATGGGCGGAATCATCTGAGTGGTCACTCAGAACTCAGGGCCGGCTCCGCCCCGGAACCAGGAATAGGGCACAAGCCGCTGGGGCTAAAGCCCCGGCGGCTTGTGCCACGCGCCCGGCAGGACTCGAACCTGCGACCTACGGATTAGAAGTCCGTTGCTCTATCCAGCTGAGCTACGGGCGCCTGAGGAGAGGGCACTTGGACCCTCGATCCAAGAAAACCTAACAGGCGAGTTGGCACGGCCCAATGCTGGATGGCCGAAACACCGTGGCACGCTCAGACCCCCGTCGTCGGTTGAGTTTCCAATTTATCGGGACTACACTACGAGTGGGTAAGCCTGACAGCGTCCGCGCTGGGCCTTTTGAGGTCCATCGGAAGTCCGATGAGCGCCCGACCGACGGGGAGGCCTACATGCTCGCGCCATCCCGTACTCTCTTCCTGACCTTCCTTCTTCTGGCCCCGACGTTCGCCTGCGGTGGGGCAGTCCGGCTCCGCACGGGATCCTCTGGGGTGCCCGGCAACAATGCCGGATCCGGAATCGTATTTAGTGGCCCGGACATGCAAGAGCACGGAGGAACGCTGCTCGCATTCCTTTCTCCCCGGATCAGCGGCATGGTCGTGGACTTCAGATCTCAGCCCTACCCAGGCATCCAGATGCGCGGCCAGAAGAGCTTATTCGGCTCCAGCGCCCCAGTGGTTTACATGGATGGGGCCCGCACTGCGAACAGTTGCGCCTTACAGATGCTCTCCACCCGGGACATTATGAGCGTCGAGGTCTACCCGATGGGCCTTTCGCATCGTCCTGGATACGCGGCACACCCGAACGGTCTGATCCTGGTCTTCATGGACGACGGTTCGGTGCCCGAGGGGTCGAACTGAGATCGGCGGGCGCGCCTCAGCGACTCCGGGTAGAGATCAAAATCGCACCGTGGAGGTGACCCCCTCCCCGGCGCTGGGTTGCTTCGGGGGCAGAGAAGAAACGGAGGTACTGTACGGCTGCGAGGGAGACTTCCCGCATCCTTTTCGGCGGTCCTAGACGAGCATTGTCCAGATAGATGACGATGTACTCGACCTCCGCCGCTTGCGCGAGATTGGTTATTCCACGTGTTATTAGCCATTGCGGCCGCAGGGACTGTACGAGTTCGTAGGCCGTCCTCGCGGTAGCGTCGTCGATCTCGTCTTACAGGATCACGTCCGGATCGCGCCGCCGCCGCTCTATGTCTACACCGCACGGTCTACACCACACGTCTACCTCGCCGGGCTGATTCGCTCACCACACCTTTGTCGTGATGGGGATGTCTCCCGGATAGTTGTCCGGGTTGACCAGCGCGGGTCAGACCCGATAGGCGTCTCAGACGTGCATTTCGAGCGGTGAATACGGCGGCGCCCTGCCCTCCAACTCAGCCAGGAGCACATCCGCTGTGAGTGGCGTCCGGCACAGGCATTTCCCCCCCAGCGCATCAGAAATGGCTGAGGCGATGGCCGCCGAGCCTGCACCCACGGGCGGCTCTCCGATTCCCTTGCTCCCACTGGAGTTTGCGGATCGGGGACCTCGATCGCGCCCCACTGAATGTCCACGGGAACGTCCAGGATTCCCGGTGGGCGCGCCGTATAGAGTCTCTTCGCGAAGGAGACTCCCCATACGGGGTCGTACACCCACTTCTGACTTCTGGCGATCCCCATGCCTTGTATCGAACCGCCCAGAATCTGGGCACCCAGGCTCCTGGGGTGCAGCATGGTCCCGCAGTCGGCCATCGCCGTATACTGTATGATCTCCAAAGCACCGGCCTCGACATCCAACTCCACTTCGGCGAACCCGACCACGAACGAACGGACACTGCCGCTATGCGGATAGTTGTCCTTGGCAGCGGCGACCAGGCCCTGGCCGGCCAACGCCGTTGCGGACGCTTTGGTCATGTCGTTGAGCTCGGGGGCCAACTCCTCGCCACTGTACCGCCCACCGAGCTCGATCGCACGGGTGGCAGCCTGGGCGAAGCTCAGGCCCTGCGCCGGGTTCGATCGGCGGAAAACACGGCCGTCCGACGTGTCATAGTCTTCCGGAGCGCCCCCGAGATCGCGGGCGGCGATCTCCTGTAGCTTCCGCCCGGTGAATTTTTCGTGACCCATCCGACCCTGGCGATGTGCATGCCGTGGTCTTATGATGGGCGATTACTGAAGAAGTCGCTTT
>CAUZVZ010000156.1:0-6132 GCA_963583605.1 Gemmatimonadales bacterium UBA6960 | reverse complement strand
GCTGGGCTTCGACCACGCACGCGCACACGACGGTAACTGGATCTTCACGAACGAGCGCATTCCCCCTCACTCTCCTCAGCACGTGCAGGAACAATACTTCGAATTTCTGCGTTACTTGGGCGTCGATCCCGAGCCCGTGGAGTGGGACATCCCGATCACAGACGCGGAACGTGAAGACCAAGCATCGTTCTTCTCCAAATTGGACAAGCCCGCCTGCTCCGTGGTGGTTGGCACGACCAAGCCCAAGAAAAACTGGACCGCAGAGGGATACGCGCGGGTTCTGGAGGAGATCGAGTCGACGCATGGGATGCAACCGGTTCTGGTTGGTGGACCTTCCCAGTTCGAACGTCAGATGGCCGACGAGATTCTCAGCTTGACGAAGGCCCATCCGGTGGACGCACTAGGAGACGACCTGCGTCGCCTCGTCTATCTCCTCGACGGTAGCGTCTTGACTGTGAGCCCCGACACCGGACCTTTACATATCAGTCGGGCCCTCGACACGCCCGTCGTCGGCATCTACGGATACACGAATCCGAAACGCACTGGGCCCTACCGGCGTTACTACGACCTCGTGGTGGATGGTTATGCGGAGTTCCCAGGCGAGGAATATCCGATTTCTACACAGCGGCGAGACGGCATGAAGCGAGTCACGGTCGACATGGTTCTCGAGAAAGTGGACTTGGCCGTCCGCAACTATCTGTGATGCGAGAGGGCTGTTGAGTGTGGTTCAAGAACGCTGTTGAGTAGGTTTCTTTACATTGGTGTCCAAAACACGCGGAGTAGACGTGACCATGCGTAGAGTGTCCGGGCTCTGGACGACTGCAGCGACTCTATTGTTTTCCATCATCAGCACGGGATGCTCGCCTGAGCCCGAGCCTGAGTCCGCGCCTCCGCCGGACGACGAAGTCCAACTACGCCAGATCGCCGCAACGTCACCTCCTGAAGTGGCGCAGGGCAAGACGTTGTTCGAACAGAACTGCAGCGTCTGCCATGGTCCTGCCGGCGACGGCACGACTCAGGGTCCGCCCCTCGTGCACATCATCTATGAGCCGAACCATCATGCGGATGCGGCCTTCATCCTAGCGGCGCGTAACGGCGTCCGGGCGCATCACTGGAGATTCGGAGATATGGCGCCCCTCCCCGGTGTGACGGACGAAATGGTGCTGGAGATCGTCGGCTACATTCGCTGGCTGCAACGCGAAGTCGGGATCGAATAGGTCACGCTTCAAGCCCAGAGCTCTAGTTTCAAGGCCAGAGTTCAAGCTTCAAAGCCAGCAAACCGAACGCCGCGGCCGCACCGAGTGCCGCCTCCCACTCGCGGTTCCGCATGTAGCGAGCTCGGGAGAATTTTACCGGCGCTGAGTCTGAGGACTCCGCCTTGTAGGCGGTGAGCCTGGGCAGCACCGACGGTACCTGAGCCCTGTAGACCCGGTACCGCTCCCCGAAACGCGCCTCCAACTCCGAGACCTCACGGAGCACCGTCGCACGGTAGACCAGAACGAAGAACGCAAGGAACGCCATGCCGAACGCCCACTGCCCACCCACGACCGTCACCCCGGAACCGAGAAAAAAACTACCCAAGTAGAGTGGATTCCGTGTGTGCGCATAGGGTCCGGTCGTGGCCAATTCGCGGTCCTTCTGAATGGACCCCGCGGCCCAAGCCCGAAGCGCTACGCCGACAGTGCTCAAGCCAGCACCCCAGGTCAGCAGAATCGTCGAAGGGGACGCGTAGATGTAGAACGGGATGATGAGTAGCCAGACGGCCCTCAGGCGAAGCTTTCTTAGATCGAGTCGCCGGCTCACGTGCTCACCGCGAGGGGGAAGAGCCCTCAGTTCTACCAGGCAGCTGCCCCGGAGTGGATAGGTGTTCCCTCTACGATATTCTCGAGGTGCATGGTGATGGACCCGATGATGGACATTCCGACACGCATATACACGAGATACCGATTCTCGTCATCCGTGAAGTGGAGCTCGGCTTCACCCCCCTCGCTGAAGAGGCCGCTCGTCTTGATCGTCGGCCGAACCACGATCGTGTTGAACGTCCCCGCAGGCGTTTCCCGGACGTCCCGACGCTCGACCTCGATGATGACCGGGTTGCCGTCCTTCTTGAAGTAGCGCGGGAGTGTGTAAGTCTTGCCCACCTCGAGCGGAAGGGACCGGACGAAGTAGATGAACGAGACATCGTCCAAGGGAAGAGCCGTCGCCAGCTCACCGATCACACCCTCGTCCGTCTGCTCCCAGTACATCTCGTCCGGATAGAACTCGAAAGATCGGTAGCTGCTGTGGCCGGTGTTGCTGACATCGGAAATAAACCGGCGAGCCGTGATCAGGCGCGTGTCGATCCACGAACTCCAATAACTCTCGACTTTCAGCGCGCCGAAGAGGAGACCCCCCTTCAAAGCCATCTCGACATGGTAGGTGGGCTCGCCCCGAACCGAATCGAGGCCGAGAACCTCAATGTGTGCGTCGCCCGCATTGAAAATACCGGCCTTGACCTTGTACTCGAGCCGCTCGCCGGGGCCGTAGGGAACGACCGCCGCGAAAGGATCGATTTCGTAGGAGACCGCCTCAGTACGGTGGGTCTCCGGGTCGTCGAACGTCCTGGAGTCTGTCGCCTCAGAGCCATTCACCGCGGGGTCATCCGCCGTTGAGCCTAGGGCCAAAACGCTGTCTGCCAACTCCGCAGCGGAGGGCACATTGGACCCCTGCGCGACACCCGATTCGGGTATCACAACGCCCAGCATCAGGGCCATACCAATCGCCGCACATGTCCGTGGCATTACTACTTTCCTTCTCTTACGGGACTTTCCCACCTCTCACTTCGTACACGGAGGAGCCCACGAAGGGTTCGGACCGCGCTCAAACGCGAGGGTCGCCCCTCGACATCGTAACGCAGCGTCAGGGGCACCTCGACGATCCGGCGCGCGTGGGGTGCGACGAGACCGAGTAGTTCTACGTTGGACGCCCATCCATCGGTGGCCAAGAACGGTTTTCCCCTGAACTCAGTCATCGCTTTCTTGAGCACGATCAGCCGGTAGGCCCGAAAGCCGGATAGCGGGTCGGACACCGGAGCACCGCCAAAGGCTTTTCCGAGGACCCACGGCGCCACCCGCCTGGCCACCCGGACCGCTTGGGGCGCGGGATGCCCGTTCGACTCGACCACGCCGGCTACGATGTCAGCCCCACCCTCCAGTGCTTTGACCAGCGGAACGATGTGGTCGGGGTTCTCCGTGAAATCCGCCTGAAGCAAGATCGCCGCATCTCGCTTCGGGTAGCTCGTGCGCTCAAGCGCCTCCTGAAGCAAGCGCTGAACCGCGCCGGCGTATCCCGCGCGATGCTCCTCCTTGAGAATCTGTAACGGAAGCACCAGGCGGTATTGCTCGAGCGCCGCGGGTGTCCCGTCGGTGGACGCATCATCGAAGACCAGCACTTCGTAGTCACGCCCGAACTCGAGCATCACCTTCCGGATCTTCCAGAGGAGAACCCCAACGGTTCGTTCTTCGTTGTGCACAGGAATGCAGATGTAGATCACGGGAACACGCCATCCGAAGGAAAACCGGGCCACACCCGGGAGAGACGGGAAATCTAATACAGATGGCGAATCAGGGTGGTTCCGAGGTCAGTGTGGTCCGGGGTCAGTGCCGTTCCAGAAATGTCTCGGCCATGGGCTCCGGGCGCGTCTTCCATCGGCGATGCTGCCAAAAGTACTGGTTCGGCGTTTCGCGAATCCGGGCCTCGAGCTTGGAGACGTGCCGCTGAGTCAAATCACGGATCGCGTCCGCGGTGGGCGCCCCCCCTCCGACGGGGACGCGTTCGATGATCACACGATACCGGGAGGGGTATCCCGGCTTCCGCACGGCCACCCCAAAAAAGACCGGGGCACCGGTGCGAAGGGCGAACAAGGCAGGTCCTTTCGCCGTGGCCGCGGCCCTTCCGAAAAAATAGACGAAGACTCCACGCTTCCGCATGTTCTGATCGGCAATCAGCGCGACGACTCGGCCCGCGGCCAAGGCCTGCGGCACCAGACGAAACGCCTCGTTCTTCACGATGACCGTCAGACCGAGGCGGTCCCGCAGCTCGGCCATATGGCGGTAGAACAACGGGTTCTTCTGGAGGTGGACCGCCACGTCCATGGGCACTCCTCTCGCCGCCACTGCGGCCGCTGCGACCTCCCAGTTGCCCAAATGCCCGGAAATCACGACGGCACCCCTGCCCTCGGCGGCCGCCTCTCGTAGAGCCTCGAAACCCACCACCTCCGTGCGCCGAACAATCTCCTCAGGCGGCATCCGGGACAGACGGGCGGTCATTGCAGCTTCGCGGGCGAGGTGCATGTAACTGCTCCGCGCCACCCGCCGCCGCCAAGCGGAGTTCCGTTCGGGGAACGCGATCTGGAGATGCCGCTCAGTGTCGACGCGGCGAACCCGCAACACCACACCAACAACCCACCCGACGACGCTGCACAAGGCGCGTGCGGCTCGCTCGGGAAGCACGACCAGGATCCAGGAAAGCGCTCGAAAGATCCAGAATTCGATCTGGTACCGAACCGTGCTCACCGATACCGCCGTGCTCACGATGAGGCTGCCCCACCAACGGCGCGCGCGGAGCCCGCAGGGGCGGCCACGGGATCGCTCCCGTTATCACTCCCGTTATCTCTCCCGCTGGTGTTCCCAAGCTGAAGCTGGTAGAGGCGCCGATAGAGTCCTTCCGCCGCAAACAGGGACGCATGGTCACCGCGTTCGACGATCCGTCCCTCGTTCAGGACGAGGATGAGATCGGCGCGGCGGACCGTCGACAGGCGGTGGGCGATCACCAGCACGGTGCGCCCGCCCATGAGGCGCCCCACAGCCTCCTGCACCAGGCGCTCAGACTCGGTATCGAGAGCGCTCGTCGCCTCGTCGAAAATGAGGATGGGACGGTCTGAGAGGATCGCCCTCGCAAGAGCGATGCGCTGGCGCTCTCCGCCCGACAGGCGAGTGCCCCGTTCCCCGACCACCATATCGTACCCCTCCGGCAGGGCAGAGATGAAGGTGTGCGCGTTGGCCGCGCGCGCCGCACGGTGGATCTCCTGCTCCGTCGCGCTTCTGGCTCCATAAGCGATATTGGCCGCAATCGTATCGTGGAAGAGTACGATCTCTTGAGGCACGATGCCCATCGCTCCTCGCAGACTGGAAACCGTCCAGTCCCGTACATCCACCCCATCCACGGTCACCCGACCGGACGTCACGTCGTAGAAGCGCCCGACGAGGTCGGCGAGCGTCGTCTTTCCGGCACCGCTCGGTCCGACTAGGGCGACGACGCTTCCAGCTGGAATCTCCATCGTGACATCGTGGAGTACGGGCTCCCCGGGCTTGTAACCGAAGGTGACGTCTTCGAACGCGATCACGCCCCTCGGATCTCGCAGGACCCTCGCCCCCGGACGGTCCTCAATCTCGACTGATGTGTCTAGGAATTCAAATACGCGCTCAGCGCCCGCAAGCCCGGGCTGCACCAGCGTCGGGAACTTGGCACCGTACTTCACGGGCGCGTAGAGCTTGAGGCTGAGGGCGACGAACCCGACGAACTGGGCTCCGCTCAACGCTCCATCCGACACGACCAGGTGCGCCCCGTACCACAGGATGACGACCGTCCCGACGGTCGCGAGCGTCTCGGTGAGGGGGCCCGCGAGTGCCCGTAACCGCTCCGTTTTCAAGAACGTCCTGTGATAGTCGCCCGTGATCGTGCGGAAGCGCCCCCGCTCTAGGTCCTCCGCGGACGAGGACTTGACCGCCCGAATGCCGGACAGAGTCTCCTGGATGTGAGCACCCACGTCCCCCGCCAGGTCCAAGACGCGCCGGTCGCCCCGCCGAAGGCGCTTCACCAACGGTCCCCATACTCCCATCGTGGCGGGAATCACCACGAAGGCCGCAAGGGTGAGCCTCCATGACAGCAGCAGCATAAAGGCCACAGTCACCGCAAACCCGAATCCGGACGAGAGGAGTTTGGCCAACTCGGACGTGAGCAATCGACGAACCTGCTCCACGTCGTGGGTGAGCCGAGAGGTGATCTGTCCCACCCGTGTCCGGCCGAAGAACGAAAGGTCGAGCCGTAGGACGTGGTCGTAAACCTCGTTCCGCAAGTCCCTGGTCACGGACT
>CAUZVZ010000155.1:0-6151 GCA_963583605.1 Gemmatimonadales bacterium UBA6960 | reverse complement strand
TCCGCTCCCAGGGTCTCAAGAAACTGCCTGGCAGTGACGGCCCCGATCGGCTCTCCTGCCGAGTCCCAAGCGCCATCACTGAAAACAAGCGTCGCTTCTGGATGTCTGAGCGCCAGCCCGATGCCCTCGGTCAGCCTCTCAGCCGACTCGCTGAGCGCTGGCTGCCTCCAATGAAGTGTACGGGACGCGTTGGCCGCACCCGACAGAACGATGATCCCGTCGACTTGAAGCTCGGAGAGATCGGGTACCACGAATCGTCGCTCCAAGGGACCCAGGAACCAGCGTTCCAACGGAAGCACGGATATGACGATCAGCAGAGCCGTCGCGGTTACAACGAACCGTCGCCCCCACTTCGCTCGAGACCGAGTGAGCAACACACTTCCGATGATCAGCATCCATACTATGAAGCGATCTGGGGCGAGAACGCCCCAGACTACCGATTCAACGTAGTTCATCGCCAGATCAAGCCGATTGGCCCCTCCGCGTCTAGGCACCACCCGAAGGGGGAGCAAGCCCGTCGCTCTATACCAGCGTCGAGACCACATCGTCGACACCACATCCTGAACTGGCCGATGATGAACGACATCATTGGCGCCCCGTTGTTCGTTTTCATGGCGGTGGCCCAGTTGAACTCGCTCAGTCAATAGACTGAGTCAGGAGATTCTTATGAATCCGGTCGACGATCATCTGTGCCAGCGCGAGCGAACTTGTGAAGGCCAGCGAAATCGCGTTGAGCACGTGGAGCGAGGCGGGACCCTCCTCCAATACAAAGTCCATCACAAGACTCATCGATGGCAGTCCGCCAGTTGGACGCGAAGCCCCACTTTTGTGATCGGTCCAATATCACTCGGCGAGACAGAAGGCGCTAATTTACGAACCGCCCTCACGAATGCAGCCTTTCGGTAACGGCGGGCCTCCTCGAGAACGAGTCTCCGGAGCCCTTGCCGGTTATGCCCAAGTATGACTGCGAGGGTGTGAAGCATGCGAATCGCCCCTGTGGCATGCACCCCCTCAACCCACCGGTAATTTTCACGCCGCGAAGGAGTGGATCGCTGTCGGCCCCACGAGTACCTCGCCATATACGCCGGTGGTTATGTGGACACCGAGGAAGGGAAGGCTGGGGTCAGGTGCGGGATAGATTGAACCGCGAAAACGACGCGATACGGGTTCTAGGAGTCTCCGGTAAAGGCCTTTAAGCGGCAGAATATCGTAGCGGCAGCCGGATCCCATTGGGTGTGCGATTCGGTCTGCATGTAATCCCGCGGCATTGATTAGAAATCCGTACGAAAATTCTTCCTGGTTTGTCGATACCACCTGCCGGTTGACTGCCACGCTGACCACCTGCGAATCAAGTCTCACGGTGACCCCAGGTGCTTCAACTCCTCCTCCAACTCCGGGAGCACGGGCTGAGAATAGATTACCGCAGTATCCGGAGAATGGAGGGCGTAGCTCCTGGTCGCTGCACAGGGTTCAATCCGAACAAGCTCTTCGGGGGAAATGTGCTCTGCTCGAATACCGTTTGCCCGTGCACGTTGAAAGGAGGGCATCGATCTGAGGTGCCGTCGCGGACGAGGTGGCAACAATGACCTTCCCCGATTTCCTAACGGGGATATTCCGCTCCTCCGCAAAAGCCTGCATCATGCGTGATCCTTGCGAGCACACTCGCGCCTTTAGCGTATCACTGCCATAATAGATCCCCGCGTGGAGGACTCCGCTGTTCCGTCCGGAACTGTGATAGCCGACTCCACCCTCCTTCTCCAAGACCGTCACTCGACCCAATCGACGGAGCGCGATCTCCCTGGCGATGGTCAGGCCAACAATCCCTCCGCCAACTATCAAGAAATCAGTGGCCGGTGAGCTGGACAGCTTTTCAGCAGTCAATGGAGGCTATCCGGGAAGGTCGATGGTCCGAATTCAGAGGAAGCAAGCCAACTGCAACCCTTGGGTAGGCAATCTGAGGGCGAGAGTGAAAGAGGACCGTGCCAACCCACAGCGCGTCTTGAGCTTCCTGCCGAAATTCTTGCCTCCGCGCGTGCGTCCCGACGCGACGGATGTGATGGGAGAGGTCTTCAACGTCGGTTGAGGTGGGCGGATCTCGATAAATGAACTGTGGCTTTCCGTCCGACAAGCGACGGGGGCTGAGGCCGTAGAGCTACCACTTCCGGCCGCCCACCCGAAGGTGCCGCCTCCCGACATCCCCCTCGCGAGGGAGGCCTTGGCGTGGGACTCCGGAAAAATTATCCGTTTCCTTCACCGCGTCGCGCCTATACATTGCGAACGTCCTAAAGGCGTTAGTGACGATCCGAGTCGGCCCCATGAGGCCCCACTGAACCCGTGATCACCCTACTCCGACTCCTCCACAAGTATCGGCGAACCTCGACGAGCATCATCTACGCGTCGATTGCGGCCACGTGCTATCCATTCGCCTTTCTTCTTCGCTTCGAGTTCGCGTGGCCCACGACGTACAGCGCGCTTTTTCTGTGGTCGTTGCCTCTCCTTATCGCTGTTCGCGTTGGCTTCGCGCTCTTCACTGGACTTGGGACTGGAAGCTGGCGTTACGTTGGACTCCGTGACCTCACTCTCCTCGCCTTAGCCGCAACCGCGGGTTCTATTCTTTTCTTCGCCATTACCTGGGGGCTCCCGATCACCCCGCGTGTGCCCCGCTCCATCATCGTGATGGAGTGGTTGCTCACGGGTAACCTGACCGCGGCCGTTTGGGTCACCTACCGCCTCATCTTCGAAAGGCTGACGCACCGCGATCGCCGGTCCGAGGAGATCAAGCGCGTCCTCGTGGTAGGTGCCGGCAGGGCTGGCCAGGTGCTCGTTCGCGAGATGGTTCACTTCCCGACCGACCATACTCCGGTAGGCTTCGTAGACGACGACTGGATGAAGTGGGGCACCCTTATCCATGGCATCGAGGTGATCGGCTCCGTGGATGATGTCGCTGAGATCGCCGAACAGTGTGAGGCGGCACAGATATTCATTGCCATCCCTAGCGCGGAGCCCGCGCAGCTTCGCCGCATCATCAAGCTCTGCGAGAACCTCGACATCGGCTTCAAGCTGCTCCCCGGCATTCGCGAGGTCATCAAGGGTGATGCCCATTTTCATCAATTGAGGGAAGTCCGTCTGGAAGACCTTCTCGGCCGTAATCCGATCCCGCTCGAACTCCCGGAGTTGTCGTCAGACCTGGGCGGCGAGACGGTCCTGATCACGGGGGCGGCCGGCTCGATCGGCTCCGAGCTCGCCCGCCAGGTCGCGCTCCACTCGCCGTCCAAGCTCATCCTCGTCGATCAGGCGGAAACGCCTCTCTACTTCATCGATCTGGAGCTCCGGAAGGACTTTCCGGACGTCGATGTCGAGGCCCGACTCGTGGATGTGACGGACCCGGTGCGCCTGGACGAGATCTTCTCGCTCCACCAGCCGTCTCGTGTCTTCCACGCTGCCGCGTACAAGCACGTTCCTATGCTTGAGGAGCACCCCCGGGCCGCCGTTCACAACAACGTTTTCGGCACGTGGCTGGTGGCGAAGACCGCCGGCAAGCACGCCGCTGAGAGGTTCATTCTGGTCAGCACAGACAAGGCCGTCCGCTCTGTAAACATCATGGGCGCGACCAAACGCATTGCTGAGTTGGTGACGCTCTACTTCCAGGCCAAGTATCCGCTCACAGCGTTCGGCGCCGTGCGCTTCGGCAATGTCTTGGGTAGCAATGGCAGCGTGATCCCGTTGTTCAAGCGGCAACTGGATGCTGGTGAGCCTCTAACCGTCACACACGAGGCTGTCACGCGCTTCTTCATGACCATCCCGGAGGCGGTGCAGTTGATTCTCCACGCATCGCTTCTTCCCAGAATCAGGGGCAGGATCGCCATGCTGGAGATGGGCGAGCCGGTCCGGATCATCGAGTTGGCCAAGGACCTACTCCGCCTCAGCGGCAAGAGCGCACGTCTTGGCCGCGACATCGTCATCACGGGTATGCGTCCGGGCGAGAAGCTCCACGAGGAGCTGGCCGGGCCAGACGAGAAGGTGATCCAGGCAGGTATCGAAAAGGTTAATCTCCTTGATAAGAATGGGGATCAGTTGCCGGAGTCGATCGTTACTGCCATCGAGGAAGGGCGCATACAGGACGTTCTGGCGTACATGAAGGCCGAGATCATGTTGGTTGGCCGCGAAGCCGGGGTCGCGGTCAACGAAGAGGAGGCGGTGGCACAAATGGGCGGGTCCGAACTGTCCCCGCTGTGACCCAGTCTGTGCTGCAGGATCTCCCGGGCAAGCCCCCCCTGGAATCCTCGTGCTGACGCATCCCGCGGTCCTGCGCCGTGGCGGAACCTACTAGGATCGGTGGCCCACTCAGCGCCCCTCGCTCGGAACACATTTCTGAACATCCTCGGGCTGGGCATTCCTTTGCTCGTGGGCCTGGTGTCGATCCCGGTCCTCGCCTCCCAGCTCGGCGACACTCGCTTTGGCATCCTGGGTCTCGTCTGGGGAGTTATCGGCTATTTCAGCGTTTTCGACCTCGGTCTCAGCCGGGCGACGGTTAAGTTCGTGGCCGAATCCCTCGAGCGTGGTGAGCGAGATGTCGTCGAGCAGCTGGCGAGTTTCTCGACGCTCGTTCAAACAGGCTTGGGCGTCTTAGGCGGTCTGATCCTCGCGATGGCCACGCCCCTGCTTGTGACCGTCGTCTTCGATGTGCCGGTGGAAGTGGCGGGTGAGGCGCGGGGTGCTTTCTACATGTTGACTGTGTCTCTCCCTTTTGTCCTTTCCGCCGCCGCCCTCCGCGCCGTGCTGGAGGCGGCCCAGCGATTCGATCTGGTGAACCTGATCAGGGTGCCGAGCAGTGCGGCCATGTTCGTACTCCCCGCCGTCGGTGCCTATATGGGCATGGGGCTGCCGGGCATCGTGCTGCTCCTGTTGATCGCCCGGGTGGTTACGTGCGCGGCGACGGCAGTGGCGATCGGTAGCGCTGTGCCCGGATTCCGATGGCGGTGGCCGTCACGAGAGGCGGCCCTGTTTCGATCAATGCTTTCCTACGGGGGTTGGGTGGCGATCTCCAACTTTCTCAGCCCGCTCCTCGTCTACCTGGATCGTTTTTTGCTGGCATCGGTGGCTGGCGTGGCGGCGGTCGCGTACTACACCGCGCCGTACGAGGCGATCACCCGCCTCTTGATCTTGCCGGGCGGGATGGCCGCGGTGCTGTTCCCGGCGTTCAGCGCTCTCGCGTCAGCAGCGGAACCCACGCGCGGTCCCGTGCTGCTGGCGCGCGCAACCCGATACCTGCTCATGTTGGTTGCTGCTCCGACCGCGTTGATCATCCTCTTCGCGCAGGACCTGCTCTCTCTTTGGCTCGGCCCAGTCTATGCGGCGGAAGGCGCGCTGGCGTTACAGATCCTCGCCGTCGGCGTGTTCGTGAACTCGTTCGCGCACCTCCCGTTCAGTTACCTCCAGGGAATGGGCCGGCCCGATCTCACGGCGAAGTTCCACTTGGCGGAACTCGCACCCTACGCGGCCCTGGCCTGGGTCCTGGTCGGCGCGTTTGGGGTCACGGGTGCCGCCCTGGCCTGGACAATTCGCGTCAGCGCCGACGCCACCCTTCTGGTCGCTGGGGTCTGGAAAGCACTAGGGGTGCGGCCCAGCGCGGTGGTTACGCAGATCGGAGGCCGAGCGTTTGGGGCGGTGCTCGGGTTCGGCGCCGTGTTGGCCGGAGCAGGGATGTTCGTCACGGACACCGGCCAGCTCGCGGCACTCGCAGGTCTGGCGACGACGTTTTTCGCGGGCGGGAGTTGGTGGCTTGTGCTGATCCAGAGTGAGCGTTCGATGGTCCTTGCGGCTGTGAGGCCGAGGGTCCGTCCCTGAGCCGTACCACGGAAGCCGATGACGCGCGACGTGAGGCTGTCGAATCGTGTTACATCTGCGGATCCGCGGGGATGCGCCTCTATCCAATGCTCCGCGACCGTCTGTTCCCGGCGCCAACGGTGGGAGGGATTGACCGCTGCCCTGAGTGTGGACTTCACTGGCTCAACCCCCACCTTCGCCCCGAGCACATCGGGCTCGCTTATCGCGAATACTATACGCACGCCGAGCCGGCTGGAGCGCGCGGGCTCGCCCGTGTACGCCGGTGGGTTCACGGACTCGTCGAGCAGGAAGCTCTCGGTGAGCG
>CAUZVZ010000154.1:0-6238 GCA_963583605.1 Gemmatimonadales bacterium UBA6960 | reverse complement strand
TGTCTTTCTGCACGCTATAAATATAGCAGAATTCGGCCCCTTTTTCAATGCGAAAACAGCACCGATTAGGGCAACTCAGGACGCGCAAAACAGTGCCGGATAGCTAGGCGTGGCTGGGTGCCACGGAGGGGACTAGGGGCTAGTTGCCGTCTTCTAGGCCGGGGGGACAGGGCGTAGCACTCTGACGTTTTGGGTCAATCCTGTTTTTTATTCTTACCCATTGGCCACCTACTAGATCGGCCTTCTTAATCCCCACACCCGCATTATCGCCACACTAAGGGCAAGGGCTTACCAGCACCGGAGTCGTTTTGAGCTGTGGGCCCACGAGAGAGGTTGCGCGGGTTGAGTCTGAGTGCCGTCTGGGGTGTGTTTCTGTCTAGCACGGTGCCCGCGTGTTTCACTCGTCCGCTCAAGCTAGTACGTTACGAGAACATTTCTGGTCGAGGAGACCTGATGAAGAAAACCCTGCTATTCGCCCTTGCTCTAGCCGTCATCCCTGTCCGGGTTGATGCCCAGACGGGGACTGAGAACGGCGAGTGGCGCTATGTCGGCGGCGACGCCGGGATGACGCGCTACTCACCTCTGGAGCAGATCAACGCTGCCAACTTCGCGGATCTTGAGGTGGCGTGGATTTGGCGGGGGGACAACTTCGGCCCCAACGTCGACTACTTTTTCCGGGCCACGCCGCTCTACGTCGATGGAGTGGTCTACACGATTGCCACGCCGCGCCGGCAGGTGGTCGCGGTCGACCCCGCCACAGGTGAGACGCTCTGGGTGTTCCGCGAACCCGAGACCGTCAGGCACTTGCGGTCCCCCAGGCAGGCCTACGGCAAAGGCCTCGCCTATGCTGAGGTGGACGGTCGCGGCGTGATCTTCGTCATTACGCCCGCGTTCTTCCTCTGGGCGCTCGACGCCAAGACCGGACTGCCCTTGGAGGATTGGGGCGCCCCCATACCTCTGGACGGTTTCCCGCAGACCGGGGGCGTCGATCTGATCCCCGGCCTCGTCGGGGATTGGGGCCGCTGGCAGGACTACCTCGCCCAGGGCAACACCTACGACCCGGACCACGGGATTCCGAGAGAACTCGGCATGGTCAGTAGCTCGGCGCCGCCGATCGTGGTCAACGGTGTGGTAGTCGTAGGAACTGGCCATGAGGCCAGCTACAACCAGACCCGGATCGAGAATGTCCCGGGTGATATCCAAGGCTACGATGCCAGAACAGGAGAGCGTCTCTGGAAGTTCCACATCATCCCTCGGCCCGGCGAGTTTGGCCACGAGACGTGGGAGAACGACGCCTGGCAGTGGTCCGGGGACATGTCGCAATGGGCTCTCGCGTCCGCCGACCCCGAGCTGGGACTCGTCTACATGGTGACGAACGCCTCGACCGTGCAGACGTACACGGGCCAGCGCCCCGGTCACAACCTCTTCGGCGGCAGCGTCATCGCGTTGGACGTCCGCACCGGCGAGCGGAGGTGGCACTTCCAGATCCACCACAGCGACCAGTGGAACTATGACCTGCCGACCCCGCCCATGCTGATGGACCTGACGGTGGACGGGGAGGTGATCCCGGCGTTGGTCCAGAACACCAAGCAGGGCCTCGTCTTCGCGTTCAACCGGGAGACCGGTGAGCCCCTCTGGCCGATCGAGGAGCGCCCGGTCTTCCAGACAGAGGTCCCCGGCAACTATACGGCGGCCACCCAGCCCTACCCGACCCTGCCGGAACCGCTGGACGACATTCTATTGAACGGACTCACCGAGGAGTTCGTCATCGACTACACGCCGGATCTGAGGGCTCAAGCGCAGATCATACTGAGTCAGTTCCGGGTCGGGGGCCTGTACGTGCCGCCGCTTCCCTACAATCACGAGAACGAATTCCGCAATAACGTCGGCTGCCAAGGGGCCGGGAACGTCATCCCTCACCCCCCGGTCGCGGATCCCACTACGGGCACGATATACGCAAACCACCACCGGAACTGTAGCGCCCCGGCGTTCATGCAGCCCACGGATGGGGAGGCCGCGGATATCCCAGACTATGCTTCGCCCGGTGCCGGCTACTCCACCCCCACCTTTACTCCGACGACGGGCACGACAGTGGCGGATTGGCTACCAGGCGGCGGGCCCGAGGCGCGGCGCGAGCCGCTTCCGAGGATCGACGGCCTGCGGCTCTGGAAGCCGATGGACAACCAGCTCACCGCCATGGATATGAACAGAGGCCGGCGGACCTGGTCGGTGCCGGTCGGCGAGACTTCTGAGGAGATCCGGAACCACCCTCTTCTAGCGGGAGTGGACGTTCCCAATACTGGGGGCCCCGGCTTTTCGATCCAGATGGTGACAGGGAGCATCTTGGTCCAGACCAGGGCGTACAGCTCAGGGCCTGGGCAGTCGGTTCCCGACCAGCCGTTCGAGCTCCATGCGCGCGACAAGGAGACCGGCGAGATCCTGGCGAGCGTAGACCTCCCGGCCCCCGGCCAGTACGGGATGATGACCTACATGCACGAGGGCAAACAGTACATCGTGGTGCAGATTGGTAACGTCCACGTAGACTTTCCGGGCTCGCTGGTAGCGCTGGCTCTGCCCTGATTCGTGCCCAGATCAATGCGGCAGCGGCTTGCCCTATTTTTACCAGTGGAGACCTGAGGGCGTGACCGTGGTGACTAGATTGGGCCTAGTAACCGGTCTGGGATAGGCGTGGCGCCCGACTGAACCGACGGGTGCGGCCACCCCCGGGCCGCCACGCCGCCGTAGTCCCATCTTGCCACCTAACTCGTAAACCTCGACGATAGGATGTCACCGTGCATCCCGCCTTCGTGGCATTCCCCGCTCAGGAGCTCATGATGCTGCGCATTACCTCGACCCTCGTTGTCTCCCTCGGTCTGCTCGTGCCGTCCGCGGCCACCGTGAGTGCCCAGTCCGAGACCATGATGTACGACCATGTGCATCTGGCCGTACCCGAGCCCGCTACCGCCGCGGCATGGTACAGCCGGCACTTCGGAGGTGACCCGGTCGACGGCCGGCCCGACCGGACGCTTATCGGTGTGACCCGGTTCATTTTCCGGCAGGAGGCGAACGCGAGGCCCAGCGAAGGAGGCTCCGTTGACCACCTCGGATTCTCTGTCATGGACCTGAATGCGAAGCTCCGTGAGCTCGAGGCGGACGGCGCGACGATCACGACCTCCAGGCGCGAGGTAGACGGTCTCTTCCCGATCAGCTTCGTTGTGGATCCGTGGGGCGTCCGGCTTGAGATCATCGAAGATCCCCAGCACCTCGGCTTCCATCACATCCACCTCCGCACCCCGGATGTGGAGGCCACTATGCAGGCGTACCTGAACATATTCGGTGGCGTACGCACTCCCATGCGGGGTAGCCGGGACGCCATCCTCTACCCGGGCAATGTCTGGTTGATGTTCACCAACGGCGAGGGCTTCCAGACGGCCGGGAGCGCCATCGATCACCTGGGGTGGAGGGCTCTCGATCTAATCCCGAAGATGAACGAGATGATAAGCAAGGGAGCGACCGTCACGCGCGGGCCGAACGACCTGACCTTCGAGAACGGCATGATCCATATCTACTTCATCGACGGACCACGCAACGTAACCATCGAGATCGTTCAGCGGGCTCGCAACATGCGATAGTGTTGGGTTGGGGGTAGGGCGATGGCCGCACCCTGGGCCAAGTCATTTTTCTCAATGCCCTTGGCAGGTGTTCTTCGGTTAGACGTTGGGAGGATAAGCTGGGAACGTCCAAGAGCTGAGGTCCCGAGGGTGGAGCGTTTGGCAGAACTGACGAACCAACAACGCTGACTTACTCAAGAAGATGGAAAAAGCCCAACGCCACAAGACCGCCATCGGTCATGCCACCCTTTCTCGCTCAATGCTACTCAAATCAACACGAACACTGAACTGGCCTGCAAGGGCCTCCGTCGTGCGTACTTCTTCCTGCAACATCGGTGCGGTCTCGTTCAGCCCAGCGGGCCAGCCACGCGCTGATGGTATTGCCGATCGCGTACATCTCGTCGTCTAGGATTTCAGCGGTCGCCATGATGTTGGTCTTCGTGATATCGAAGACGCTCTTCAACGACTGCACGAGGGGGTTCTGGGCGGACAGCGAGAGGGGTACGGCGAGTACCATCGCGATGCGGCAACGAGAGTGAGCTTGGTTATGGTCCGGATCCTTTGGATGGGTTCAGCACACCCGACCGCTATCAGAGCGAGCACGAACAGCAGGGTTTTCTTCATGCCTTCATTCTGCTCCGCCCCACTCAGGCCCACAACTCAGGACGCGCAGAACCTTGTCGGTAGGTGCGCTAGGAGTACCGCCCCGGTAGGGGGGTACGGGGTGCAATATTCTGGCTTAGACCCTATCGAGACTCGAGCCGAAATGACCACCAACGATCGGGTCTAGCGGTACCCACCGACACCGCAGGATTTACATCACTGCTGTGCACCTGGAGCTTCATAACTCTCGTATCCCAGGCGCGATCGAGTTCCGCAGGGTCCATCACCCGGGTAGCAGTTACGGGATACACAACCTCATCTAGCCGGATACGGATGTCTCCCTCATCGACCACTAGGCCGCTCCAACGCTTGTTGTCACAGAAGCTGCAGCTCAAGTAGAGACCGCCTTCCGGCGTGGACATGCAGTTAAGGTTGATGGAGTACGGTAGCACACCAATGCTCACCTGGATCTGACACAGCGGCACGTCGTTAGCAAATGACCAATCGGTGACCGGACCGTCGGGACCGGCACCGAACAGGTACCCACCAGGTGACCTTTCACATGGGCAAGTCAGGGACCACGATACGAAGGCGGTACAAGACACGAATGCCAGGACTCCGGCGAGAATGGCGATACGGCGACCCCATACGCGTGAATTACGAGAATCTTCAGTCGTATTCATAGCAATCTCCTCTACTCAGTTCTCACGCGGGCGATCGGGGGGCCACGCCCACCCCTGACCGCTTCCTACCCTTATCTTCTTGGGAATCTACATTCTGGCCCGTCGCGTGCGTGCGCGTTACCGGCTGATCGGCGAGACAATTATAGTGCGCCCAGGCCCCATCTTCATATCGTAGATTCGTGTCTCAACATACTCCGACCTAATCGAGGTGACATGAGCAGTCTAGCTAGACAATGGATATAACTATCGTAATCGTTCTCTGAGTGCTTCCGGTCATCGATCTGTAACAATTCCGTGTAAAACCGATTAGGAATGATCCAATGAGGGTTATCGTGTCTTTGAGTCGCGTGATTATAGGATTTGCGAGCCTACTTCTCGCTCACCTGGTCTTCGCCGCCGGAGCCCAGGCCCAGACTGGACGTGTGACCAACATCGACGGCGACCCCATTCCCGGAGCTACCGTCAGCTTCGAACAGGATGGTTTCGTCACCACAACGGACAGCCAGGGAGAGTTCAGACTCCCGAACCTTCCCCCTGGCATGCACGAAGTACTCGTGACCGCGATCGGCTACCACACCCACGTCGTGCAGCACGAGATGGGGGAAGAGCGCGGCGGCAACTTGTTGGTTCAGCTACAGTCGGACGCGATCGCTCTTGACGGAATTCTCGTGAGTGCCTCCCGCCTACCCGGCGCGGCCCACCCAGCACCGGACCTGCTGGGGACGATGGTCCTGGCCGGCATCAAGAGTACGATCATCGAGATCGCGGACCTCCCCGTGAATCTGGCCGAGAAGACGGGTCGGCAGGTCTTCTCGAGGGTCCCTGGAGCCTTCGTGTACGATATGGATGGATCCGGTAATCAGATGAATGTCTCCACCCGTGGCCTGGATGCTCACCGTTCCTGGGAGCTAAACGTTCGTCAGGACGGGGTCCTGCTCAACTCCGACATGTATGGATATCCGGCCAGCCACTACAGCCCACCGATGGAGGCGATCGAGTCCATCATAATGGTCCGGGGCGCGGCTGCTCTCCAGTACGGTTCACAATTCGGGGGCCTCGTGGACTACGTGACCAAGGGTCCAGAGCCGGGCAACGCCCTGGAGATCGAAAGCATCAACACCGTGGGTTCGTTCGGCCTCCGCAGCACCTACAATGCGGCCGGAGGAACGGTCGGTCCGGTCACCTTCTACGCGTACATGAATGAGCGTACGTCCGACGGATACCGGAACGACGCACGATCGGAATACTCCGCCCAATACCTCGCGGGCTCGATCGACCTGTCTCCGAGGCTGCGGCTCAGAGGACAGGTGGGTCACTCGACCTATGTCTACCAGCTTCCGG
>CAUZVZ010000153.1:0-6246 GCA_963583605.1 Gemmatimonadales bacterium UBA6960 | reverse complement strand
AACAGGATGAAGGCGAGGTGCACAACGGCCAGGGTGTCAGCAAGGAGTAGATAGTTCACGTGAGGGAATTGACCTGGGACCACTATCCGGGGCAAGCGCCTCGCTAGCCACGTCCTTAGCCACGTCCCTGGGAAGACCTGCGAGGGACGGCGTGTTGGGACGGACAAGGGTCGTGATTCGTGATCGCAGGGAAATCGTTGCGCTGTCTGTGCTAGTCTCCGAGACTAGAGGAGAGCTTTGATCGGAGGCGATCATTCTGCTGGGCTGATAATTCCACCGGCCGCTGAACTCCGCCGGATAAAGAGAGATCGACCATGGCCACGACGCGCGGACGCTTACTCCCCGCATCATCGACGGTGTGAACGAACTCGATCGGGAGGATCTTGAGCCAGGTTCCGCCCCATCGGCACAGGGCGGGGGCACGCAGTAGCGGGCGAGCGGTACGGCATGCACTAGAGCGCCACTGCCAAACGGCGGCTAGTGACTCAGCACGCTCTCCAGTACCCTTCCGTCGAGATCGTTCGGTGCCGGCGTGCCGACGATCCACGCCAACGTCGGGGCAACGTCCACCGTGGCAACCCGCTCGTCCGTGACTCCGGGTCGGATTCCTCTGCCGAAGAAGATCATGGGAACGTGGCGGTCGTAGTAATAGGGAGTACTGTGGCTGGCTGGGCTGGTACCCGAAGTATGAACGTTCCTTTCGTAGCGCACGTAGACCCCGATCTGCGCAGCCGGGCCCACCTGGCGCACCCTCGAGTGGGAATGAGCGAAGAACACCTGGAAGGAATCTGAGGGCACCCCGCTCTCCACCTCTGAGAAGGTGTAAGCGGCGGCAATGTACGGGAGGGTGGCCAACGCTTCTTTCACCGCCTCCTCTGGAGCCTCGTCCTCACCCAGGCCGTCGAGTGCGTTTTGAATGTACGCCCGTACTTCCGCACGATCCGCGCGCGACAGGCGTCTGGCATCGATGCCCCTCTCGAACAGATACTCCGGGATGTCCAGGACACCATGGTCGGCAGAAACCGCGACGACCCAGCGCCCCGGGCCCACAGAATCATCCAGGAACGAGAAGAGCCGGTCCAGTTCCAAATCGAGCCTGAGAAGGTTGTCGAGTTGCTCCCGGCTGAGGGGTCCAAAGCGGTGCCCCACCCCATCCGTCTGAGAAAGCGCGATTCCCAAGTAGTCCACACTCCCTCGCTGTCCCAACTGGAACTCATGAATGGCCTCGACGGCCAGGGAAACGACGGCCCGGTCGGGGAAGGGCGTATATCGCCACCTCCAGCGATTCAACTCGCGCGGATCGGTTCCATCCACGAGTTCGCTCGCAACGTGAGGAAAGGCGGTGTACTCCCCCCCCGACTCCCATCGCGACGTATCTGGACGGGTCAGGGAACGCGCTTCGGGTGGAATGCTGCTCTCCCATACTGTGTCCGAGTAGACGAGCGGTAGGGTGGTCGCGTTGAATTCCGTTATCCAATCCGGGTACTCGGAGTGGTAGAAGTCCGAGGTGACAAACTCGCCGCCTCGCTCCTCGATCCAATAGATCTCCCCCACGGCCTGCGCTGCCAGTCCGATCGCGGCACGGTCCTTTCTGGAAATCGACACCACGCGTGAACCTGGGTCATCGGCGCTGATCCAATCTGGGAGGCCCGGCCGGCCGATGTTCGCGGAGGATCGTCCAGTGAGCTCGGGATATCCAAGGATCTGGCTGTTCCGGTCCTCCATCGAGTAGATCGACCGCCGCTCGCCCTCGATCGACTCGAACCACGAGTTCCCGACGATCCCATGGCGGGTCGGATAGACCCCCGTGGCGAGGGTCGTGTGTCCCGGACCCGTTGTGGTCACCGCATGGTCGTGGGTCGCATTCTTGAAGTGGTAGCCCTCATCCCGGAGCCTCCGGAGGCCTCCCACGAACAGGTGGTCGTACCGATCCAGAAGATCAGGCCGGAGCTGATCAATCACCATGAGAATGGCGAGGGTGGGTGGGTCGGCCGACGCGCCTTCGGGGGTCTGCTGACACGCAGACATCACGCTCCAAAGCACGAAGACGCCAAGTCTTCGAACGACGCTCATGTCCCTCCCCATCGATTGTCGACCCGCGGCCTCATCGCTTCACCGTGTAGTAGGGTAACATCAGTTTTCGCATCACCCTAACCCGCCACCTGTGTCCCAAACCACCAGGTATTCCCATCAAGACCCTTGACGCCGGCGCGGCGGTCGGGGTCGCTCCCCTTTGTGGGTTCCTGAACGGAGTCGCCGCCTTTCTCCCAGGCCACCGCTTAGATTGCATCCACGTCCGGTACGTAGACATGCAGATGACAGGGGACTGCCGACCAGCCTTGTGGGGCCTCACCGATCATCACCCCGGTGTCGTCGATCCGATTTTCGTCCTGCAGATCGCTTGTGTTGAAGTTGCGTGCTCGATCGAGCACGCTGTGCACTGTGTGCATAGACGGCGCGAATGACGGAAAAGTTGCGAGAGATATTTTCGAGGACTGGCGCGCGTGCCCAGCTAGAAGACGTCAGTCCGCCCCTGCCTCCTTCACGGCTTCTTCCTCGTTCCCCAAGAGCCGTGCGAGGTCACGCGATTCCCCCGGCCGCCGGTCGTCTCCGAGCGCGCCCATCCAAGCCGGATACCCCAGCGGAATCCTGCTCACTTCGTCGAGCTGTGCGACCTCCTCATCGGTGAGTGTCAGGTCGACCGATCCGAAGTTGTCCTCCAGTTGGTCCATCCGTCTCGCTCCGATGATCACGCTGGTCACGGCTTCTTTGTGGAGCAACCAAGCGAGCGCCACTTGGGCGACGGTGGCGTCGTGCGTCTCCGCTATGGGCCGCATTACATCCACGATGTCGAAGCCCTGTTCCTGGTTGATCGGCGGAAAGTCAAAGGTGGCGCGTCGCGAACCGTCCGGGCTGCTATGCCGCGTGAATTTCCCGGAGAGGAATCCTCCGGCGAGCGGACTCCAGACCAAGAGGCCGAGTCCCTGGTTCTGGATCAGCGGAATGGTCTGCTGCTCCAGTTCCCGTCCGGCCAACGAATAATAGGACTGGGTGCACTTGAACGTCTCCAAGCCCCGCTTCTCGGAAATTCCCAGCGCCCTCATCATTTCCCAGGCCTCCATGTTGGAGCACCCGATGTAGCGGACCTTGCCGGACCGGACGAGATCGGTCAGCGCGATGAGCGTCTCTTCGATGTCGGTCTCAGGATCGGACCGGTGGATCTGATAGAGGTCGAGGTAGTCGGTGCCGAGGCGTTTCAGACTCGCTTCGGCTGCCTGGACAATGTGCAGCCGCGAAAGCCCGACCTCGTTCGCGCCCGGACCCATGCGGCCGCGCACCTTGGTGGCGATCACGACATCGTGACGCTTGTCCTTCAACGACCGACCAAGAATCTCTTCGGACTCACCGCTCGAATAGACGTCGGCGGTGTCGAAGAAATTGATCCCCTCGTCGAGCGAGCGATGCACGAGCGCGTCGGCCTCTTTCTGACCGAGGGCGCCGATCATCTCCCACTGGCTGCCAAAGGTCATGGCGCCGAGGCAGAGTTCCGAAACGAAAACGCCGGTGTTGGCGAGGGGGCGATATTTCACGGGTATTTTCTCCGGAGTCACGAAAGTGGACTCGAGTGTTACGGTCACGTAGGACACGGGTGCCCATTATCATATCGGCTGCCGCCGAGCCGGTCTACGAACTATCGCTCACTGAGCCGGATCGGCATCGTCATGGCACCGTTGCCGGCCGAATCCCAAGCGGCGAACCGGGCCCAAGCCTGGCCCCTCGCATCGAACGGAATCGTGAACGTATGACTGCCGAAGGGAGGCAGATCCGTGGTCGAGACCATCTGGGTCGTGGTCGTCTCACCATCCCCGTAGACGACCTCGACAAAATCAAGCGGGAAGGTCCACTGGACCTCCGCCGTGAGCGTGGCGTTGGCTCCCGCGCCGTCGTATTCATGGGACGGGATGAGCACCTCCCCCGAAGTCACGAAGTAGTTCCCTTCCATCAAGGCGTCGATGATCGGTGCGTAGTCGCTAGATTCCGGCAAATCGCCGATCCGTAAGTAGCTCACCGGGCCGTTCGCGTAGATATCGTCGCCCGGGGCCTTGTCGTAGGTCTCCGTGATGGCCAAAAGGTACTTCGGTCGAAGCGATGAATCGGCGATCCAATTGTTCATGTCGTCGAGCAGCGGGATGACGCGGAAATCGGACAACCGGACCTCAGACAGGTCGGAGCCCATGCCCCAACGCCAACCCGCCCCGCGGTAACGGTCATTGAGGAACTGAGGGGTCTCCGCTACGGCGTCGGGGAAGCCGGTTGAGCCTTTCGTGCGCGGATGAGGCATGTAGACCAGCATGTCCTCCGCCTCGATCATGGTCATCAAGTCTTCGGCGCTGCCGATGTTGTACATACGGCCGTACTCGGGATGCTCGGTGATCAGAGGCGTCCCCGGGGTGCGCTCATCTACGTAATAGACCGGGTGTGAGAACAGGAGGTCCCAGTGGCCGCCGAGAAGATTGGTGTTCTCCATCTCCGGCATCACCATGAACTCGCCGTCTGAGTGTCGCTGCGCTCCTTCGAACAGCCAGTGGAGTTCCTCCAACTGGGTGGCGTCACGTGGCCGGTCGACGGGTCCCGCGATGTTGATGCCCGCCGCCCGCAGCACCTCGAAATCTGACAGTCGGGTATCGATGCTTCCGGACGCCAAGAGATCCCGACCCAGATCTGTATGGTAGTGGCTGCCCATCACCTGATAACCGGGCAGTGGCCGGTATACGTCCCCGTTCGTAAACGCGAGGGCGTCTTCGAACGCCTCAGACGAAGCGCCGAGCGTCGCGTAGAAGTAGCCTGCCATGTGCTGCTCGGACCCCGGCGGTGCACTGTATAGGGACCAGTTCGCCAGGTACCTCTCGACGACCTCCTGTTCGCTCTGCCGGATTCCGAAACTGAACGATGACTCGTCGTCCTTTCGATACCAGTTGTTGCCGACGTTGACCTCGATCTCTCGCGCCCAGAAGAACGTGTGCGGCGGCGGAAAGGCGGCGATCGCACCTCCGTTGGTCTCGGCGACCACCAATCGATTCGCCGCCCTAAGCACCACATGATCGGCGTTGGCTGGACCTCGAAGCGAATAGGAGTGGTCTTCATTGGCGATGTCGTGCCACGCGATCGCGCTTCCCTCGAGATCGAGGCCGGTGAGGCCGAGATCGTATTTATACGCCACTGAGGGCAGATCCGTGGAAGCGACGGCCTCGACCCGAATGAGATTGGTTCCTTCGTATATGGTCAGCACCAACTCCCCCGAAAAGGAGCCGAGCCGCATTCCGGGGAACGTTACCTCCAGCCGCGCGCCGTCCGTCGTAACCACGCAGCGCTCAGCATTGTAGACCGCGTCGGCACGACGGACCTCTTCAGGCGACCGCGGGAGGCCCGGTTGCTCCGCCACACCTGCGGCGGGCGGAGGATTCCCGGTACCCACTTCGGTACGCAGGTCGAGCGGGGCATCCCAGAAGACGTCCCACTTGTAGGTATCGACGACGTCCTGTGTAAGCTCCACGCCGAGACTGCGTAGCGGACTGAGTTGCTGGTTGCTGATCCGCCGCAGCCCCTCGGTGATCTTGAATTCAATTTCCGCATCGGTTGCGAGGATCGCCCAGGCTTCGTTTCCATCTCGAATCGCCAGTTCCGCAATGGTTGGCGTCCCGTCGACGATGCTGAGCCCAAGGCGGAGCCGCTCGTCTTCGGCGCCTGGCCACTGGACGAGTAATACATCATCGGACACGCGGGCGGTGATGGCGCCCGCCGGTGCATAGCTCGCGAGGTCACAGACGAGCGGGGAGGCGGGACTGGAGACCTGGATAAGTGCCGTCACGCTTGCGGGCGCGAAAAGGGTTACTACCGCCAAGACGCCTACGGAGAAAATCATCAGAATCACCTCTCTGGCAGGACACTACCGGCCAAGAATAGGGGTTGTCGTGGCGACCGGCTATGTGCCTCAACGATCCGCAGTGGGAACGTTTGGAGTCTTCCCAGTATTTCTTGGGTCCGGTGGGGTTCGGGGATGCGCGTCCAGGTGGGCTATCACTACGACGTGCGTCAGCGACGAGCATGTGTGGTGGCCTCTGGACAAGATGCTCCACTCAGTCGTAGGCTCGTACTTTCCCTCTGAGACCCGTTGAATTTTTTCCGCGAGCGCTGTTTAGAAGAGACACCTGAAAGGAGACATCCGATGTCCGTACAACTTGGTGA
>CAUZVZ010000152.1:0-6339 GCA_963583605.1 Gemmatimonadales bacterium UBA6960 | reverse complement strand
CGCATATCGCTCTGGGGGAGGGTGTGCTGGCTTCGCTCTACCTGCTCCCCCGGCCATCCGCGCCATTATCGAGTCACATCCCCTTCACTTCCTCTACGGCTTGATCGCGGCGGACATCTCGTTCGCCAAGAAGTATGTGCCCGAAGGGAGACACTGCCATCACTGGCACGTAGGCGAAGAGATCCTGGCGACTGCCGACAGCCCGAGACTCAGGGCGGTCGGTTATGGATACCTCGCGCACCTGGCTGCGGACACGGTGGCTCACAACCTCGTCATGCAAAACGATCACTCGGCGGCGGACGCACTCTTCGATCAGGTGCTGAGCAACACGATTTTCGGCTTCCGAACGAACCAGCGAATTTTTCGGGGGATGATTCAGTTCAGCGACAGCGACCGTTGGAGACGGGTCTTCGACCAGGTGCTCCAAAGGTCTCAGTTCGATCTGCCTCCCCCGGTCGTGTCGGTCTACCACGCGCTTTCGTTCGAGTCCGTCATCGACTACTTGGTCGCAGGAGCCGACTCGCAACCACCCAATCTCGACCCGATCGGAGAGGTGAACTTGAAGCTCGCCAAGAAAGTGCAGCGTCTGTCTTTGGCTCAGGACGGTGTGGCGGACGAGGCCCACCTTCATGAGAGCGCCGACGAGTTCTTCCCCCTCCCCGAGAAGGACCTCGTATTCTGGCCTCGCCGCGAGGAGCCGGAGAGTCTTATTCGTCCAAGCGACCTCGAAGCAACGCCGATAGTGCCTTAGGATCAGCCCGACCTTGGGATTTTTTCATGGTCTGGCCGACGAAGTAACCGATGAGCCGTGTTTCCCCGGACCGGTACCGCTCGACCTCGTCGGAATTTTCTTCGATCACGGCATCCACCCAGGCGTTGAGTTCATCGGAGTCCTGGACTTGCGATAACCCCTCCGTCTCGATGATCTCCCGTGCAGTCTTGCCCGAATCGACCATCTTACCGAGCACCTTCCGGCCCATCGTGCCTGAGACCGTGCCGTCCTCGACCAGCCCGATCAGCTCAGCCAAGCTCGCAGGACGTATCGCCAGGTCGTCCACCGACCGCTGCACGCGATTTGTCTCCTTCAGGAGGGGACCCCTCACCCAGTTGGCCGCGGCCTTGGCCTCGCCCACGATCTCTGCCAGGGCCTCGAAATAGTCGGCAAGTGAACGCGAAGCGATGAGCACCTCCACGTCGTTGCCATCGAGATCGTGTTCCTCCATGAGCCGCATAAGCCGCTGAGCGGGGAGTTCGGGGAGCTCAGCCTGCAACTGGCGGATCCGTTCGGGGTCGATCCGGAGCGGTGGAAGGTCGGGGTCCGGGAAATAGCGGTAGTCGTGGCTCTCCTCCTTGGACCGCATCGACCGAAGGGTGCCGTCTCGTTCGTCCCACAGGAGCGTCTCTTGGACGATCTCGCCGCCTGCCTCGAGGATCGCGGTTTGCCGTTTGGCTTCCGCCACGACAGAACGCTCTACCGCCGAAAAGGAGTTGAGGTTCTTGACCTCCGTCTTCACGCCGTACTCCTCAGCACCCTCAGGCCAGAGCGACACGTTCGCGTCGACCCGGAGACTCCCCTCCTCCATGTTGCAGTCGCTGACGTCCAGGTATTCGAGCGTGCGCTTGAGCTCCTGCAGGAAAGTCCGCGCTTGAGTCGGAGAACGTAGATCCGGCTCGGTAACGATCTCGACGAGCGGCACACCCGCCCGGTTGAGGTCGACCGCGGTACTACCCGAAATGCGATCGTGAATCGATTTACCCGCGTCCTCCTCCATATGAATGCGACGGATTCGGATGGGGTGGACCGCACCCTCTGAGTCCACCAAAACAGTCCCCTCCGTCGCCAGCGGCTCAGAGAACTGCGTAATCTGATATCCCTTCGGCAGATCCGGATAGAAATAGCTTTTGCGCGCAAAGACACTCACCTCGTGCACCTGACAATCCAGTCCGAGGGCCGCGACGATTGCCAGATCGACGGCCTCGCCATTGAGTACAGGGAGGGCTCCCGGGAGACCCAAACAGACCGGGCACACCCGGCTGTTGGGCGCAGCACCGAAGACCGTTTCATCGGAACAAAAAAGTTTCTCAGCCGTGCGGAGCTGCACATGTATCTCCAAGCCGATCACCATCTCCCAACTCATTCGGCGTCCCACTCTTTCGCGTCGGAGCGGGACGACCGGCTCGTCGATCGCCATCCCGCCTCACCCATCGGAATTCTCGCCCGCCAGAGCCTCTTCCAGCGCGAAGGCCGCACGGAAGAGAGCCGTCTCTCCCCACTGGGGCGCAATCAATTGGCCACCCACCGGAAGTCCATCCGAAGTGCCGATTGGAACCGAAATGGCCGGGAGTCCAGCGAGGTTGGCCGTAACCGTAAATACGTCGGCCAAGTACATCTGAAGGGGATCCTGGACCCGAGCGCCCAATGGAAACGCAACGGTCGGCGAGGTGGGCGTGAAAAGGACGTCGACTCCCCCGGCGAACACGATCGCGAAGTCGCCGGACACCAAGCCCCGTACGCTTTGAGCGCGCCCGTAGTATTGATCGTGGTAGCCCGCCGTCAGAGCAAACGTACCCAGAAGGATCCGGCGCTTGACCTCTCGCCCGAAACCCGCCGTACGCGTCCTCTCATACATCTCACCCAGATCTTCGCCCGCGCTGTCCCTCAGGCCATACCTCACCCCGTCGAAACGGGCGAGGTTGCTGGACGCCTCGGCTGTCGCGATCACGTAGTACGCAGACAGGGCATACTCCGTGTGCGGGAGCGAGACCTCACGGATGTGTGCGCCGTTCGTCTCCAATGCCGCGAGCGCCGCTTGGCAGCGCGCCTTCACGCCGGGCTCCGATGCGTCACCGAAGTACTCTGCCGGTACTCCCACGACGAGACCCTCAGCGCCCGCGTCGCGGCCCTCCGAGAACTCCGGCACCGGCCGATCGACCGATGTCGAGTCGCGTGCGTCGTGACCCGCCACCACCTGGAGGAGCTCAGCCGCATCCGCCACGGTGCCCCCGAACATCCCCACTTGATCCAGGGAAGACGCGAAGGCCACCAGCCCGTAGCGACTCACCCGACCGTACGTGGGCTTGAGCCCGACCACGCCGCAAAAGGAGGCTGGCTGGCGAACCGACCCTCCGGTATCCGACCCGAGAGCCGCCGGAACAATACCCGCCGCGACCGCCGCCGCGGATCCACCGGAGCTTCCGCCCGGTACGCGGGCGAGGTCACGTGGGTTGCGCACGGGCCCGTATGCCGAGTTCTCGGTCGAAGAACCCATAGCGAACTCGTCGAGGTTGGTCTTCCCGACGATGACGGCACCTTCTTGGCGGAGTCGCTGTACCACGGTCGCCTCGTACGGGGAACGATAACCCTCGAGGATCTTCGACCCACAAGTGGTGGGAAACTCCAGAGTAGCCATGTTGTCCTTCACGGCGATCGGGACTCCGGGAATCCGCCCACCATCTCTCGGAACCTCCAGCGCCGCGGCCTCGGCATTCGACAGCGCCGCGAGAAAAGCATTCAGCCCCTGCGCCCCTTCATTCTGCTCATGGAGCCGGGCGACGGCCGTCCTGGCCGGTTCCGCCGCGTCTACTCCCCCATCCCGTACCGCTTCCGCCATGGAGGCAATATCAGTCATGGAGAGTCCCCCGGATCGTCAGCGCTGCTGAGCGACGGAGGGGAGGGCACCACGAAGAACTCCTCCCTGAAGTCGGGAGCCGAATCAGCGGGGGGGTACGCCATCGGGGCGGGGGCGATCTGGCCGGGCTCGCGCTCCGGGGCTTTCGGTGGACCCAACTCGAGTCGCTCGCCCTCGGGCCCCTCTATGGAGGCGAGCATATCGAAGTATTCAAGAATCTGGTTCAAGTCCTGGGAGAGATCCTCAGACTCCGCATCCGTGAGTCGGAGTCGGGCCAGAGTGGCGATCTGGAGGATCTCTTCGCGGCTGATCGACATCGTTCAGTCGAAGTCGCGGCGTAGGCCGGCGTACCGGACCAGAAGCCGCTTCGTGCCGACGCTCTCGAAATGGACCGCGACCTTCAGATCTCTGCCAAAGCCCGTGACCTCTCCAACGGTCCCCGAACCAAAGGTTTCGTGCAGGACCGCCTCACCCTTCACGAAGCGTGGCAGGTCCTGGTTGAATCCGTCGTCGAACGCCAAATCGTCATTGCTCAGACCGAGGTCGATCGGCCTGCCCCGTTCCGGACGGACGGCCCGGCGGCCCCCATACTCACCGCCTCCACTCACGACCGCAGTCGCAATCTTCTCGACCAGCCCCGTGGGGATCGCGTCGACGAACGGCGACAGTCGGCCATACATCACCTTACCGGCGCGGCGGCGATGACGGGCGTGAGTCAGATGGAGTTTGTCTCGAGCGCGGGTAATTCCGACGTAGAAGAGGCGCCGTTCTTCCTCGAGCCCAGACGGATCATCGTAAGCGCGGGCGAGGGGAAAGAGGCCGTCTTCGAGCCCGGAGATGAACACGACCGGAAACTCGAGACCTTTGGCATTGTGTAGGGTCATCAACGTTACTGCGTCGGCATCCGGATCATGGCGATCCACGTCCGCCACGAGCGCCACCTGTTGAAGGAATAGATCCAATTCCGTGAAGTGATCCAACGTCTCGCCTTCGAGTTCCTCCAGGAGCTCTGCGTTGTAGTCCAACGCCCCGGCAATCAACTCGCGAACGTTGTCCGCCCGATCCTCTCCCTCCGAGCCTTCGTCCGCAAGGTGCCGGAATAGGTCCAACTCCTCGACGAGGTTCTCCAACAGCTCCCCGACCCGCATTTGGGACGCCAGCGCGGAATGCCTTTGGACCAGGGCGGCGAACGCGAGAAGACTCCGCGCACCGCCCGCGGGGACATCGGGTGCTTCGTCGGCCCTGGCGGCCGCCTCGAGAAGGCTGATTCCTTCCCCGCGGGCCCAAGCCGAGAGCCGCTCCTGGGACGCATTACCGACCCCTCGCCTCGGGTAGTTGACGACCCGCTCGAAGGCGCCGGCATCCAACGGATTAGAAATGAGCCTCAAGTACGCCAGAACATCCTGGATCTCCCGGCGCTCGTAGAACCGCACGCCCCCTACGATCTGGTAAGGTAGACCACGTCTCCGGAAGACGTCCTCCAGTGCGCGTGACTGTGCGTTCGTGCGGTAGAGAATCGACATCTCTCGATACGGGCGTCCCGGCCCTTCGGACACGCTGGTCTCGATCTGGTCGGCGATCCAGCGGGCTTCGTCCGTCTCGCCGGAAGTCGTGACCAGCGTGATTCGCTCGCCTCCCATGCGATCGGTACGAAGCGTTTTGCCCTTCCGGTCCACGTTCTCCGCGATGACGGCGTTCGCGGCCGAGAGAATGACCTCTGTGGAACGGTAGTTCTGCTCCAACCGAACCGTGTGAGCGCCTGAGAACGCCGTCTCGAAATCGAGGATGTTTCTGATGTCCGCACCGCGCCATCCGTAAATGCTTTGGTCGTCATCCCCCACGACCATCAGGTTCCGGTGCTCTGACGCCAGGAGCTCCACAAAGCGAAATTGGGCTCGATTCGTATCCTGGTACTCGTCCACGAGAAGGAATTGGAAGCGGTTCCGATAACCCTCCAGCAACTCCGCGTCGGACTCGAACAACTCGACCGGCTTCACCAGCAGATCATCGAAGTCGAATGCGTTCTGCGCTCGAAGAGAATTCTGATAAGCCGGATAGACCTTGGCCACATTCCGGGCGAAGGCGTCGAAGCCCTCGGCGTTTTCCTTGACGAACTGCTGCGGGCCGATGAGCTGATTTTTGGCGCTACTGAGATGGCTGCGAATCGCCTTGGGTCTCCACCGTCGGGTGTCCAGACCTACGTCCTCGGTGGTCCTCTTGATCAGCCTGAGGCTCTGCTCAGCATCGAAGATCGTAAACGTGTTGCTCCACCCGAGTAGCGGTGCATGGCGCCGGAGTATTCGAGCCCCGAGGGCGTGGAACGTGCCGGTCCACATCCCCTTCGGCGCCTCACCCAGCAGGCCGGAAATCCGTTCTCGAAGTTCGCCTGCGGCCTTGTTCGTGAACGTAACCGCCAGGATTCGATCCGGTGGGACGCCTCTTTCATGAATGAGGTGGGCGATCCTCGTGGTGAGGACTCGTGTTTTTCCAGATCCGGCCCCCGCCAAGACCAGCAGCGGACCCTCAAAGTGGTCCACCGCTTCTCGCTGTTCCTGGTTCAGCTGCTCGAGGTATGAATGGGATCCGATCACGGCTGCGCCGTCGGGAGCCGGATTTCAAAAATCGCTCCCTTTCCCTCGCTGTTCACCAGGAAAATTTGTCCCTTGTGTGTCACTTCAATGATGCGCCGTGACAACGTGAGGCCAACCCC
>CAUZVZ010000151.1:0-6388 GCA_963583605.1 Gemmatimonadales bacterium UBA6960 | reverse complement strand
TGTCACCGAACTCGCATCGGAGGTAGCGCGTGACCCCGAGACTTTCAGGACAATCGATGGCCTTTTCGATCTCGTGCAGGATGCGTACGACCGAGACGCGCACGAGGTACAGGTAGAGTTCGACCCCGATCGTGGGTATCCAACCCGGATTTGGATCGATTACGTGCTGATGATAGCAGACGAGGAGATAGGCTTCACGCTCTTGAGTGATGTCACGGTGTCGGGAGACTGACCGCAGTACGTCTGGCCTAGCCCCTTGCCCCACTCAGACCCGCAACTCAGGACGCGCAGAACAGTGTTTAGTAGTTCAGCGTCAGTGGCCGTGGAATAGGGGTGCCCCCCGGTACTGGGGGTCTAGCCTGTCGGCAAAATGGACCCGCCCGAGCTACCAAAAATTTTTCGGGGAACGGCGTTTCACTGGCGGCGATGTGCCAATGAGGGGGGATGCCGGGGTCACCAGGCCCGAAGCTGCGCTCTCTGAATCAACAGACCGGCAACGACGAGAACCTCGGAAACCGGAGGCAATACCGGGGTACGCCTAAGTTCGACATCATCGCCAACCCAGGAGGAACACGTTGTCCAGCCCAATGATCACGATCCGCGAAAATGGATCGCTACGGATAGATGGGGAGATCCCCTTGTGCGACAGTGACGGCAACCCCGTGACCACACCCGAGGGCAAACCGTACTCGCTCTGTCGCTGTGGTGGCTCGAGCAGAAAGCCGTTCTGTGATGGGAGTCATAATACGAACGGTTTCGACGGAACGCTGGCGGTGGAATAGGGGGGGCATCCCAGAGCCACACGTTCTTGTACTGTGACCGGAACTCTGGGGCAGTCTCCAGAATCTTCTTCACCACCGGCTCGAAAAACTTGCCCTTACCCAGTTGGCCCTTGGTAGCCATCCGGTCGAGTTCAGCGAGGATCGTCTTCATGCTCTAATGCTGCCCTGCCCCACTCAGGCCCGCAACTCAGGACGCGCAGAACAGTGGATAGGGGTTCAGCGTCAGTGTTGGTGGCATAAGGGGGTGTACCCCACTGGGGTCTCGCCTCGATATCGGGACGTAGCGTATCTTGACGCACGAGGCGGGCCCGTGCATGGGTCCCGCTACGTACTCTACACAGTAGCCCAGGGGTCGGCGGACGTCGGAATGAGAGTGCGTATTCACCTCGTCGATCACGATGTAGGGCCACTGGTTTCAGCTCGATTCGGCCCCGGATATCGGTTTGCCTATCCTAGACTCGGCAGCCAGTATGGTGCTTCCACTCGTATGAACTGAGCGCGCCCTCTATGAAGCTTTCTGCTTTGTCCGCGTCACCTGTTATTGGCTTGCTAGCCTTATTCCTGATGACACCGGACGTACACGCTCAGTGTGGCTTGCTGGCCGAGGGCTCCGAAATGGTTTCGGGCATAGTTTATGATGACCTCAATCAAGACGGTCAGCACGGTTCCGGGGAGTCTGGTGTTGCGCGTGTGAGCGTCAGCAATGGCTGTGAAGTCGTTCTAACGAACTCGGACGGCTCTTACGAAATAGCCCTGGCGCCTGGACAAATACTATTTGTCTCTCAACCAACTGGATACGTCGTACCGGTCGACGATAACAACCAGCCCCTCTTCTTCTATACTCACTATCCTGATGGTACCCCCACGGAGATCGCGGGTGCTTCAGTGGAGTGGCTGTTTCCGGTTATAGAGCCCACCGGCCCGCTTCCCGAGAACATCGATTTTCCCCTACATCGACTCAGTTCGCAGGAAATCCGCTTTACCGCTCACGCTTTTGCGGATCCACAGGCTCAGAGTGATCTCGACGAGGACATGTTGCGAGAGGATCTGGTGAATACCCTGCTGGGCAATCCGTACGAGGCAAAGTTTTCCCTCACCGTAGGTGACGTGGTCTTTGACAATCTCGGCCTTTACGACCGACACAAAGAAATGATGGGCTTAATCGGAATACCGCAGTGGAATTTGCCAGGCAATCATGACATGAATTACGAGTCCCCCAATGCGCTCTACGCCAACGAAACCTACAAGAAGCACTTCGGCCCAACCTATTATTCGTTCAACTATGGAAACGTGCATATCGTTGCTCTAAACAACGTTGAGTACGCTGGAGCAGGACGACGCATCTCCGGCAACTTGATCTATCGTGGGTTTATTCCAGACGATCAGTTGCTTTGGCTCGAGCAAGATCTCGCTAATGTCGATGAAGACAAGCTCATTGTGATCGCCACCCACATTTCATTGATCAGTGAAGCTTCCGACGGCGATCCGTCTCATGACGTAACGGGGCCCCAAACCGAAAACCTCGACCAACTTCTGGAACTCCTGCGTCCATTCAGCAACGTCTTTGGCCTTGCCGGACACGATACCAGCAACAGCTGGAAGGTTGAAATCAACCATGAGCATGGCTGGACGGGTCAGCCATGGATAGCCCATACCCTGGCCGAAGTCCGCGGCAGTGGTTGGACCAGAGGCCCGAAGGACTTACGTGGTGTGGCCGAAGCTATGATGGAGGACGGAAACCCCAACGGTTTTTATCTGTTGAAATTTGACGACGTAACGTTGGTCCCGGAGTTCATTCCGTTTCCTTTTGGGAGCGACGCGGCACAGCGTTTACGTATTGTCCTGGATCCAGAACTCGAAGACACGACTGATAGCAGCATCAACCGGGGTATACTACAAAGGGATACCAAGGTGGTAGTCAATCTCTTCGACGGGGGCGAACGCGACAGAGTGAGCTTATCTCTGGACGGCGGCCGACTGATGCCGATGCGCTATGTGGTTCGAACCGACCCCTTCATGGAAAGAGCCTACAGGCGGCTTGCTGACACTCAAGATGCCTTTCCGCCGCCAGCGGTCTCATCACACATCTGGGAATTCGACTTGCCAGAAAACCTCGAACCGGGAATACACACCGTGGTGGTCGAAAGCGAAGATGAGTTTGAGCAACACCAACGCGGGGTTCTGTCGTTTGAGGTCACTGGAGCGGCTCGGTGACCGTCTCACCGTCCTCAATCCACTCACCACACCTCTCAAAGTCCTTGTAGGTCCCCTTTACCCGCAACTCACCACAGTCGTAGTACTCTGCAAATGGTCCATCTTCTTGCTTTGCCATGCCCTGATTCTGCCCTGCCCCAATCAGACCCGCAACTCAGGACGAGTAGAACACTGCTGGATAGCTGGGTGTGGCTGGGTGCCACGGAGGGGGGCTAGTTGCCGCTGACTGGACGACCTGCGCCAGACGCAGGAATCCACCCCTATGCACGCCGAAGATGGACCCTATTTACAAAATTGCACACCCAACGAGCAGGTGTGCAATTCCGTAAGTCATTGTCATTAGTGGGGCAGGGAAAATGAGGGCACGGAGAGAACCCTGCCGTTCGTGATCGCTCTAGTAATAATAGCCACCTACCGCACGAAACTCCTCCAGTCCGTCAAAGCCGATCGGCGCCCCCACCGTCTCTCGAAGTTCATCGGGGCTGAGGTCCCAGGAGGCTTGGCCGACCTCCGCTCGGAGCGACAGCAACACTCGGTAAACATCTTCCGTGGACGCCGTAGAACTGAAATAGCTGCCCGGTCCGGCGTCCAGCCATCCTGGCCCGAAGGTCACTATGTCCAAGAGCATTGCGGCAGTCTGGAGTACCGGAAAGTCCGACGGCGCTAGAAAGACGGGGACCGGCTCATAGCCGCCCCATCCCCACGGACTCTCCCACACATGGGTTTCTTGCGTCTTCACCGACCCCAAGAGGAGTCCACCCCTAATGCGGGTGATGGTATAAGAGTCCACGGTACTTCGCATCGGCTGTTCGGCTGTGGCAGTAATGGCAAACTCCCTAACAGGTGCATCCCCGCGAGTCCGCTGGATAACTTCGGAGGGAATGGCGTGGCCCCACGCATCAAGGCGTTCCTCCCACATCTCCTCTAACACACCGAACGATTCCTCGTCAGCCGATGCATGTCGAGTAGGGTCGTCGCGTTGAGCCTGCACCTCTTCGTAGAGCCAGCGCGCGTGGACCGAACGGGAAACCCCGGCCCGTTGCCATCGGTTGATCCAGTCGTCAATTCCGTCACTCCGCAACATATCCCGCGTGCTCGCGAACTTTTTATTCGTATCCTCCAAGCCTTCAAAAATTCTCGCCACCAGAATGTCCTCAGAAGACCACACGTCGGGGGTACCCTTCGGCCACGGGAACAGGAACGCGCCGTCATCAAACTGCGCCTCCGCCTCGGAAACCAGCTCGAAGCACCGCTTTTCAGCTGCTGCCAGGTCAAGATTCAAGGGTTTGCAGATACGCATCTTGGTTTCTCCCAATCAGCGATGCTACCAACAACAAAAGGGTCCCGCACGGCTTTCCGCACAAGACCCTTCCGAGCGGTTTAGCACCTTGTTAACCCGGTTGCAATCGCAATAACTCGCCGGGGTGCAATGTCGTTCTGCACGCTATTAATATAGCTGAATTTCGGCCTTATTTCAATGCGAAAACAGTGCTGTATAGCTGGGTGTGGCTGGGTGCCACGGAGGGGGAGCGCGTCTGCTCGGTCGAGGAGCGCGGACTCCCCTCCTCAGCCCGTGGTCGCCCTTCATGCTGGACTATTCCAGCCTGCGGACTCCCCTCCCCGCCACCGGAGCGCGAGGGTGCTCGGGTCTCAGGACGGTGTTGTTCGGAGCGCCCCCGGTGCAGGAGGGCCTCAACGAGACGCTCCAACCGTACTACTCGTTCTTCCAGGTCTGGCTTCTCTGGGTCAGACATGCCGATGTCCCCTCCCTTGTCTCACAGTAAGAGAAGAGCGCCCGGTGTGACGATCGTTCATCAGATGGCCTACCTGTCCGTCACCTCATCACTGGTATCGACATCCAGCTCGAAACACTGCCTGCCTGCTCCGTGCTTCCAGAAATCCGCCGAGCTTGGACGCCTGGGCGTCAGCGACTCTAGATCGAAGGTTGCACAGAGTTCGTACGTATCCTCGTCCATCGCGGTAAAGTCGTACGGCTCTGCTGAGCCCGGATCCTGCATCTTGACCTCGACGCGTGGGTCCGCCATCAACTCCTCGAGGGATGCAGGCAAGCGTTCGTTACGGCTCCAGAACGAATCCATCCCCGCCATGATCTCCTTGAGGTCCTCGATCCGGGTCGAATCGAATCTCTGCAGGCGGCCCTCGGACGGTGTCCCGACCAGGATGACGCCAGTGATGATGGATATCAGACTGACGACTCCGGCGGCGGCCACTATGGTTTGGCCGGGAGACGGCCTCATGCTTCCACCTCCTTCTCATCGCGTCGAAGCTCCGTTAGGAAATAGACGAAGGCAGTACCGGCGATACCTCCGATCGTCAGGACCCGCAGCAGAAACCGGATGGCCGGCGCCCCGTCGAGGAGGTTGTAGACCAAGGTGGTGGCGTCACCGATGAGTACAGCTCCTGCGATCGCCAGGGTCAAGTAGGTGAGCCACTGGCGAATGGGGGAGGTTCGTTTCAGCGGTGCGAGAGCGAGCGCCCGGCTATTGGCCCTTGCAGCGTAGAGGAAGATAGGCGTGGCGACCAAGAGCGCCGCGATCGACGATCGGATGGTGTCCGGGATCTGCTCGTCGATAAAGGCCTGGGGCCACAGCGGATCCGGAAAAGCGAGGTTGATGAATTGGAAGAGAAGAGTTCCCAGGCTAAAGGCACTCATGTAGAGTGTGCCGAAGAGAACCAGGTACTCGAACGCCTCTCGAGCTGAGAGCGACGGTCGTCGTCGGGGTACGGGAATGGGGAAGTCGACTGCCGCGAACGACTGGAGCGCTGCCCGCACCTCTTCGTTTGACCAATCGGCCTGACTCAGCGCGTCTCGGATCTCGTCGCGTGGTAGGCCTCGATTCAGGGCCTCTCGGATAAATTCCGTAAGATCTTCATTGATTGCCATGGTGGCTCTCCGGATGAGCGTAGCCGCGCTCGAGAACGGGAATGCTCCGGCCTCTACAGCCCGAACAACCTCAGGATGTCGTTGGATAGAGCCAGGAGCATGACTAGGGCTAGAGCTACTGCGCTTACGAATCGCATTGGGCCATCCTCCACTAGAAGTCCTCTCGCAACGTACTAGCCTGATCGGACGCGCAAAACACTGCTGGATAGCTGGTGTGGCTGGGTGCCAATGGGGATCTTTGGCGATTGCCTTGCGATTGCCGCGGGGGAGCCGCAACTTCGCCGCTAGTCTTCCCCCCGCTATGGAACATCGCCTCATGATACCACGCTTGAGAAGTATGCTAGTTGCGGCCACCCTGCTCCTTCCCGCCACAACATCGGCGCAGGACGTGGCCCCGATCTTTGAAAGCGCCCCGGCGGTACTTTACGAGACGTATCGGGCCGTGAATTCGCCGGTATTCACGGAGTATTTCGAGATGCTCGTCGAT
>CAUZVZ010000150.1:0-6390 GCA_963583605.1 Gemmatimonadales bacterium UBA6960 | reverse complement strand
GCCGGAGCGGGCGAATACCGTGACCGAATGTCCCCAGGCGGAGAGAAGACTCGCCGCCGCGGCCCCTGCGGGGCCGCCGCCGATAATGGCTACGTCGCTCGGTCTCGCCTCCACCGTGCCCTTCAGCTCGACCCACCGTCGAGGCTGATCCCCTCCGCCGTCCTCTCATTGACGACCGCGTCCTCATTGACCAACCCGCGGGACCGGAGGAGATGCCCCACCGCCAGCCAATACTCTTCGTTTGAAAGACTCCGTGGCGCCTCGTACGGCATCGCGAGTCGTACGTAGTTGAAGAGGCGTTGGGCGCTCCCATAGGAGGCGAGAACCCGGGGATAGAGTGGCGAGCCGATCCCACCCTCGAATTCGTGACAAACTGCGCAGCGCATCTGATAGAGCTCGGTGGCCATCGCGCGCTCCTGGACTCTTCGTGCGCGCGCCCGACGCGGAGCGATCACGGCGATCGCAGTGATCAGGCCTATGCCGGCGATCAAGGCCACTCCTCTGACCAAGGCCACCCCCCTAACCGAGGCCACGCCCCTGACCGAGGTCATGCCGGTACGCCTGGACATCGGCTACGTCCCCCCCCCGAGCGTCGAAGCTCGCCCAGCTTCGCTAGCTCACCGTGACCGGATGAGGAAGCACGATGTTCAGCAGGTATCCCTTGCTGTTGTAGGCGACCTGGTCGGGCTGGCTCTGCCCGGCCGCGTCGGTGGCACGGGTGAGCAGCGTGTGACTGCCGGCCGGCGCGTCCCACTCGAACTCAAAGCGCTGCCACGCATGAGGCAGCACAGGGTCTAGTATGCGGGCCGCTTGCCAGGTCGAGCCTCCGTCTGCGCTCCATTTGACGCGTTGCACAGGCCCGCTCGGGGAATAGGCGAACCCCGAGATCGAGTTGGAGCCTCGTGACAACTCGGCTGGCCGCGGGAGGGCCAGGGCGCTCTTCACGACACCCGTGGTAATCGGCCCACCGTCGGCGGGCGAGTAGTCTTCGGCCGGCCAGTCTTCACCGATGAGCACATACGACGTCAAGTTGTTGCTCGACCAGATCTTCTCGGACGTCACGACGATGCGACCGAGCCATTTGACGCTGCTGCTCCCCACCCAGCCGGGGACCACGCTGCGGAGCGGAAAGCCGTGATCGGGTGGCAGATCCACGCCGTTCATCGTGTGAGCCAGGAGGGTCGTGGGATCGAGGGCGCGCTCGATGGGCATCGGCCGGCTGAAGCCGCCCTCGTCGAGCCCGATCAGGTCGACGTCGACGGCGTTCGAGCGGACTCCCGCCAGTGCGAGTACCGAGGCGAGCGTGGGCCCACCCCACTCCGCACAGCTGACTCCACCGGTGCCCCACTGACCACCGGCCGCCGTCGGGCCCACGACCGACCCCCAGAAGCCCCGCCAGTTGCCCCCGCACTCCAGGTACGCCACCACCGACTGATCCGGCAGGGCACGGAGGTCATCCATCGTGAGCTCGACCGCTTCGTCGATGGCGTCGCCTTCGACACGGAGCCGATACCCAGAAACGTCGATTCGGGGCGTGGGCGCGTGGTTGCGGACGAAGAACAGCTCGTTGGGGGTGATCACTCCGTCGAGCAGTTCGAGACGTGTCTCGAGGTTCGTGGGATGCTGGATGAAGGGCCCCGGGTCCTTCACCCAGGGGACGTCGGCGACGCCCAACTCGGTGCCTGAGCCGGAAGTGGCCGGTGGTCGCTCACAGGCGGCGAACACGGCGCCCAACCCTCCGACCGTAAAGATCTTCATGAGGTCGCGGCGCGATATCCCCTCTCGCCGCGCACGCTCGATGAGTGCGGTCACCTGACTTCGGGTGAGTGGGATCGACCCGCTACGTGCAGCGGTCGAGGGCGGCGGAGGTTTCCGAATAGAGGACATAGGCGACAAGATGGGTAGGAGGTGTTCGATGCTGCAAGGATCGACCTTGAAGAATCGGCTCGAGAGTCGGCGTTGAATTACTCCGGGATCAGAACGACCTGAACATCCATCACGTTCGTACCTGTGGAACCGGTGACGATTAGGTCGTCCAGTGCTTCGAAGAACGGTGTCGAGTCATTGGCGGCCAGCGCGGCTGCGGCGTCCAGGCCGAGTACGCCCGCGCGTGCGATGGTCGCGTGGTCCGCGAAAGCCCCAGCGGCGTGGCTCGCACCATCGATGCCGTCGGTCCCCATCGACGCGATCAGCAGTGGTCCGCGACCCTGCAGCGCGAGCGCGGCTCCCAGTACGAGCTCCTGATTGCGCCCTCCTCTACCCGTGCCACGCACTTCGACGGTCGTTTCTCCGGATGCGATGAGGCACGCCGGCGGTGCGATCTGCCCCTCACCGCTTTTGATCTCGAGGCCGCGCTCAGCGAGCATGCGTCCGATCTCCCTTGCCTCGCCACTCAGCTCCGTCGTGAGGAGCCGTGCCCGATATCCCCGACGCACAGCCTCTTGAAGCGCAGCGTGACTAGCCATTCGGTTGTTGCCCACGATGCGGACGTCCACGTCGGTGAAAAACGGTGCGTCGGGACCCGGTGTCTCCGGGACCTCGCCCCGTGCTCCAGATTCCAAATATTCGAGGGCGGGAGCGGGCATCCGATCTCGAACATGGCGACTCTCCAGGACTGCCAGAGCATCGGCGAACGTCGTCTGATCGGGCGACAGCGGTCCGGAAGCGATGACCTCGGGGCGGTCTCCCAGTACGTCGGACAGAAGCAAGCCCATTACCCTGGCCGGCGCGGCGATCTTCGCCAGACCGCCGCCCTTGAGCTCGTCGAGATGCTTCCGCACACAATTGAGTTCATCAATGGTGACCCCGGTCCGGAGCAGACAGCCCGTCGTTTCGCGGACATCGTGGAGCGAAACACCGAATGGGGGGAGGGTCATGAGCGCTGAGCCGCCGCCCGAAATGAGGCAAAGTAACGAGTCAGCCTCGCTGAGCGTGTCGACGAGTTGGGCGATGGCTCGGGCACCGAGTTCGCTACCCTCAGTGGGGACGGGGTGGCCACCATGAAAAGCGTGGAGGTTACCCAGTGTTTCCATCTCCGTATCGGGGGGGGCGATGATCACTCCGCCTGAGACTCTCGATCCGAGACTCTCCAACGCCGCCCGCGCCATGGTCGCCGCCGCCTTGCCTACGGCCACGACGTGGACGGGATCGGCGCCTGCGAAGGTTTCGGGATGCCGTTCGAACACCTCCGTGACCAGGCGGGTGGGATCCACCGCCCCGATCGCTGCGTCGAGACATGCTTGTGCGTCCTCACGAAGCCGCTGGCCGCCAGCATCGGCTGACGTGTTTGCAAGATCCACGGCTTAGCACGTCCTCACTTATGAAGGACAGGAAACGCTCGGCCGGATTCGATGCCGGCCGAATTTCTACACAGAGGTGACCACGATACGAAAACCACTTGCTTCGGCAGGGACCATCACGGCGGTGACCGCTGCTAGATGGACTATTTCGAATCCGAAGAATGCTTATCGTATAGAGGGATTATGATTCTACAGGGGCTGACGGTACCAGGCCACCTAAAGAACTGATGTCGGCGGTGCTATGGTTAGGGGTCCTGTCTTTTGCACTGTCCTGGAGCTACCTAGACGCACCCAGTACCCACTTGGATTAGGAGGCCACAAGATGCGCCGGCACTGTTCCCCATCTTTTCTGTCAGCTACTGCGATGCCTTCCCCAACCCCCATTATGCTGGTGCTCCTTGCTGCCCTCGGTGCATGTCAGCCTGCCAATAACGATGATGAAGCATCTGTCGGCCTCGTGCCCTCCAATGATCTTAGCGCGTTTGCTCCAACCGATTTTCAGCGTGCTGAGATTCTCGCGACGGTCCAGGGATTTTTCGATGCGCTGGGTGGAGATGCAGACAAGTTATCTGAAGTCATGATGCCAGATGTGACAATGAGGTCCAACGGCATTGAGGAGGATGGCACAGTTACTTCATCCACTTCGACCGTTGAAGGACTAAGAGGTCGAATTGTCTCGAGTGGATCTAGGATGGTCGAGCGTATGTTCGATCCGAGAGTTATGGTAAGCGGGCCGATCGCGACCGTCTGGACTCCGTACGATTTTTACACCGGTGGGGAATTCAGTCACTGTGGTATAGATATTGTTACCCTGCTCCACACTCAGGAAGGTTGGCGGATCATTTCGCTTGATTGGTCTCGGCAACAGCCTCCCGATTGTCAGCTACATCCCGACGGCCCGCCACAAGGCAGTTGACCGCTCAAGCCTCTCATGGGTGGTCAATACCGTGATCTCCATCTACGTCTTCGAGAGCACCTAGCGGATAGATCTGAGAAACCACGAGGCCGAAGACGTCGAGGTCATGCTCGTCGAGCCCGTAGGCGTCGACTGGAAGATCCTGTTGTCGACACATCTGTTTGAACAGACCGATGCGTCGACGTTCACGCTGATGTCCGAAGTTGAGGCGAACGACGCAACCCGTGTCGAGTACCCCTTTCGTGTGCTCCCCCCTCCGGCGTTTTTCGTGCGCCGGGCGTGCCTACAGAGCCTGCTGGCGCTGCGGAACGGTTACTCGAGGATCGGCCGCCCCCCCTCGCGCAGGATGAACATCCCCTCCTTACCACTGTTTACGATGATGATCCCGCTCCTGAAAAACGGGTAATTGCTCCACGAGCCATCGAATCCGGGCGCATCGGGAGCCCCGGTGACCGTATCGAAGAACCCCACGACCTCGGGATTTTCTCGATCCGAGATATCCAGGATGCGAAACCCGCTCACGTAGTTGGATTGGTACATTAGATTGCCCCGGATGTAGAGATTGTGGTCCGAGGATGCGTTGTCAGCGAAGTATTCCCTGGCCAGAATCGGATCGTCCAGATCGGTGATGTCCCAGATTAACGTACGCGTCCGGTCGACGTTGCCCCCGACCTCGTCGAGCTCATCGTTCATGTAGAAGTAGCGGTGGTCTTCATCGAGCCAGCCTTGATGGGCGTACGCCACATTGGGATACGTGGCCGTGGCGAGTGAGACCGGATTGGCCTTGTCCGTAACGTCTGCGATACTCAACGCGGTCTCATTGGAGCCGAAGCAAATCTCCTGACCCTCGTGCTCAGCGTCGGGACCATGGTAGATGACGCACTGGGCGTCGTGGCTGTAGCCCGTACCCTGACGGCCTGTGCCCATGTCCTGAAAACATCCTGCAAAGAGTGGAGTCTGCGGATTCTGGATGTTGATCATGTGAAGGCCGCCCCCGCAGGTTTCACCGCCCTCGCCTGCCCCGACCGCGTAGGCGAAGCCGGTCTCTTCGTTGATCACGACGTTGTGAGCACTTGCGATTTGGCTGTAGTGAGCGTCCTCCTCGAAGGTCACCGGGTCCCCTCTGACGTCCCTCAGCTTGGTGAGGTCGAAGATCTGCATCCCATGCGGACCGGCGCCATCGGCCACGATGAATGCATGGTCTCTGTAGACCTTGATGTCCCTCCAGACATCCGCTCTGGAGCCATCCGTCAGAGGAAGATTGCCCAAGTACCTCGGATTCAGGGGGTCGCTGACGTCTACGAAGGAGGTGCCATCGTAGCGCCCGACGAGCGCATATTCTCGTCCTGAGTCGGGGTCGGTCCACCCCCACACGTCGTTCACCTCGACGCCGCGTCCGCCGCCGAGGTCGGCAACCGACAGGAACGACAGCATGTCCAGGTCGCTGCAGGTGAATGAGTCCGCGGCCCCGCTCTGGCAGTCCACTCGGCCGCCTGTGATCGAGGCCAGGGCCGAGGGCGGCGTAGTGAACACTTTCGCGGTCTCCGACCACGTGCCGCCTAGACGCTCGAAGATCTGGACCGAACCGAGATCGAAGTCGTCCCCGACGGCTCCCACCGCGGCGACGTCGCCCTGTGCCGACACGATGCTACCGAACTGATCACCCGGTCCTAGCGCTGATCCGGTGAGCTTGATTGCCCCAGTCCAGTCCCCCGCAAGGTTTCGAGTCAACACATAGGCGCGCCCCTCGAAGTCGGCCGCACCAGGTGCGCCGAACCATGTCTCCTCCGATCCGAAGTGTATGGCTGTCCCAAACTGTGTGCCCGGATTTCCTCCATCGAAGGGCCTGAAGGTAGAGCCGATCTGCCACTCCTGCGCAGATTCGTCAAAGGTGAACTCGAATACGACACCTACGCCGACCTCGTGCGTGGAGGCGGAAATCAGAGCAACTCCGTCATAGAGCCCTATGGAGGTGCCGAAACGGCTGTTGGGCCCGGTGCCGGGCCCAGTGAGCTTGCCCTGTTCTGACCACTCCTGGGTGGCCGGGTCACGTCTAAACACGTAAACGGCTCCGGTCCCGTTGGCCTGCTGTGCGGTACCGATCAGAGCCAGGTCACCTTCCACCGCGATCGACATGCCGAATAGGTCATTTGGCAAAGCGTCACTGCCCATCAG
>CAUZVZ010000149.1:0-6563 GCA_963583605.1 Gemmatimonadales bacterium UBA6960 | reverse complement strand
GACTTCAACGGCTGTCCCGCGAGTGGATAGAGGCGCATCCCCCCGGCGGTAACTAGCCCCTAGCCCCCCGTCCGTACGTCCAGGGCGACGATATGCGTGCCGCGTGTAGCCCCGAAGATCTTGACACCGTCAATGGCAATATTCTTTTGGGGACCGATTCCGCCGGGGTTGGAGGTAGATCATCAGTCACGGCGTCTGGCTATACTATAGGTTCGCTCTGAGCTTTCGGGACGTTGAAGAACTCGTGGCGAAGAGGGGGATCATCGTCCTCTACGAGACGGCTTCCTCTGCATCACCTCCGATGAAGTGCTGCGGATGACCATGTTGCCGTCCGAAATCGAGATCGAACTCGGGCTCGACGACGACGACGACGACGAGGCCATACGCCGAAAAGCTGCACGTCGGATCGGCGTGAGCCCAGTCGACCTCGTCGGGCTCACGCTCCGCAAACGGTCCATCGACGCGCGACGCGGTCGGGTCGTGTTCCGGCTCCTCCTCGAGCTGGACCCGGAGCTGCAGGAGCTGGGCACGCCCCATCCCGTCGATGTGGATCGTCTTGGCCGAGTCATCGTCGTCGGAGATGGGCCCGCGGGGTTGTTCTGCGCCTACGAACTCGCGCGCCGCGGTATCGGCTGCACGGTCGTGGACCGTGGCAAAACCGTTCAGCCTCGCCGCCGCGATCTCCGAGGACTGAACCAGTTGGGTGTCGTCGACGCGGACAGCAACTATTGCTTTGGCGAGGGAGGAGCGGGCACGTACAGCGACGGCAAGCTCTACACGCGGTCCCACAAGCGCGGCGACTGCCGCGACGTGCTCGAGGTGCTGGCGCTGCACGGGGCGCCCGAGTCGATCCTGACCGATGCCCGCCCTCACATCGGCAGCAACAAGCTGCCCAAAGTCGTCACCGCGATCCGGGAACGCTTGGAGCGGCACGGCGTGACGTTCCGCTTCGGAGCCCGGGTCGTGGCGTTGCTGACTCTGGATCAGGGCGCGCGCCGTCATGTGAGCGGGGTGCGGCTCGAGTCCGGGGAGGAGCTGGGTGCGGACGTGGTGGTGCTTGCCACCGGGCATTCGGCCCGCGACGTCTTTCAGATGCTCCTCGACGCCGGCGTCTCTCTCGAGCCGAAGGCGTTCGCGCTCGGGGTTCGCATCGAGCACCCTCAGCTCCTCATTAATCGCGTCCAGTACGGACGACGCACCGAGCACCCGAAGCTGCCCAACGCGGCCTACAAAATGGCGTTCACCGAATCAGGACGGGGCGTCTTCAGCTTCTGCATGTGCCCCGGTGGCTTCATCGTTCCCGCGTCCACGAGCCCGGGCGAGCTCGTCCTCAACGGCATGAGCCTCTCCCGCCGCGACTCGCCTTATGCTAACTCGGGGCTGGTGGTCGGCATCGAAGTGGAGGATACGCTCAAAGCTGGCTATAGCGGGCCGCTGGCGGGCCTCGAGCTACAGCGCCGCATTGAGGAGGCGGCGTGGCAGGCGGGAGGGGGTGGCCTGCGGGCTCCGGCCACCCGAGCCACCGACTTCGTGGCCGGGCGGGCTTCGACCACCGTGCCCGCGACGAGCTACCAGCCGGGGCTGGCCGCCGGGAACGTCGGAGACGTGCTGGACCTGGTCGGACTCGGGCTCGCAGAACGGATGCGCCGTGCGCTCAACGTCTTCGACAAGCGGATGCGTGGCTATGTGAGCGAGGAAGCAGTCCTCGTCGGCGTCGAGTCGCGAACGAGCTCACCGGTGCGCGTGCCCAGAGATAAGAAGTGCCTCACGAGCCCCGATCTCGAGGGGCTCTACCCGTGCGGCGAGGGAGCCGGGTACGCGGGTGGCATCATGAGCGCCGCCATGGACGGCATTGGCGTTGCGCGTGCGGTTGCCGAAAGCGGTCGCTTCGGCGCGTCAGGTGACCGGGACGATGTTAACGTCCGCGGCTAACCGCAGGTCCCGCTCAGGCAGCAGTTCGCGTTGTGAAGCTGCCGCGGATCGAGAAGCGGCAACTAGCCCCCCCGTGGCACCAGCCACACCCAGCTATCCTCTGTTCTGCTCGTCCGATCAGGTAACCGGCAAGTCCGCCTCCCAAACCGCTGTATACGGATAGATCCAGCCTTCCTGTTCTAGTACCCAGAACAAACCTTCTTGAACTCTTATATCAAGAAAACCCGGAAGACCAACGTTAACGAGGCTTTGCTTAGGCCAAGTACAAGGCACAGATACTTTTGCTTTGCCATTTTCTACATGCAAAGTCCCCGTGTTCAAAGCCAAGGCGATCCGGGTTTCTGCGTTGCCCAGCCCATAGCTGTTAGGAGGCCAAGCCAAACGAACGGGCTCAGAATAATTATCTAACGCGTTCTGAATGAATTTGGATTCGAGGAAGAAGTCGGACTCGAATGTCATCACCTGACCTTCGGAGGAAGGCAACAACATTAACGAGCCTTCTTTCGCTATCTCAGGATAGAGTGGAGCACCCAGTGCATTCATGAGCACATAGGCGGTATAGATCTCCACTTTGTTAAACCACGAAAACTCACTCAATTCAACCGGCCTAGCGGATAGATGGTTGAGGCGTTGCAGACCGGCAAAAGAAAGTGCTAGGAGTAGTAGAACTGCCAAGAAAGTTCTTTTTGCTAATTTCACCATAGCTTTCTTACATCCCGGTTATCAGGGGCACCATTCGCACCTCCTTGTAGAGCAATCATTGTGCCAATTGTTCTGGGATCTCACGATTTCAGAATGGGTGCAGAGCTAGAGGCGCATCCCCCCGGCGGTAACTAGCCCCCCCTCCGTGGCATCCAGCCACACCCAGCTATCCAGCAGTGTTCTGCGCGTCCTGAGTTGCGGGTCTGAGTGGGATAGGGGCAGAATGACAGGATGACCCACGAGGAGCTTCTGGATTTCATCCGTAACAGGATGCGCATGGCACACATCTACCAGCCGGTGATGTTACGTGTGTTGCTAGAGTCAGCTGGGTCAGCAACTGAGCGTCAAATTGCTGAAGCCATCTCCGGTGAAGATCCCAGTCAGGTTGAGTATTACGAAAAAATTACACGCGATATGGTCGAGAAAGTTTTGGGGAGGCATGGGTTCGTTAAGCGGAATCGTACAAACCGGACCTGGCAGCTCTTGGGCTTTGAAGACCTGAAGCCTGTCGAGATTGAGGAGTTGATCACTGCTTGTCAGGAGAAGCTCGAAGAGTATGTGGAAAGCCGTGGTCCAGAGGCGATCTGGGGGAAGCGTAGTTCCGTCAGCGGTCCGGTCCGCTATGAGGTGCTCAAGCGTGCCAAGTTTCGCTGCGATTTGTGTGGTGTCGGCGCCGATGTGAAAGCACTTCAGGTTGATCACATCATACCCAGGAGTCGGGATGGCTCAGATGATCTCAGTAACCTCCAGGCTCTCTGCTATACCTGTAATGCAACAAAGGGTGATCGGGATGATACCGATTTCAGGGAGGTACGAGCGTCGTATTCTGACCGGGAAGACGGTTGTCCATTCTGTGATCCCGTCGAGGACAACGTTGTTGACCGGAATGAGCTTGCCTTGGCCTTGCCCGACAAATATCCGGTAACCGATGAGCACACTCTGATCATCCCAATTCGCCATACTCCAACCTATTTCGATCTGGGTTCAGCAGAGCAAAATGCCTGCAACCAATTATTGGTAGCGATGCAGGCGAAACTTCGTGAGCAAGACGATTCTATCGCAGGCTTCAACGTTGCCATCAACGAGGGAGACGCTGCTGGACAGACGATTCCACACTGCCACATCCATCTGATTCCACGCAGGACTGGTGACGTGTTAGATCCCACTGGTGGGGTCAGGAATGTGATTCCAGGAATGGGCAATTACACGTTACCGACCTGAGAGTATGTTGTAGCCGATAGGGACCGCAGTGTTTTACTCGTCCTGAGTTGCGGGTCTGAGTGGGGCCGGGCAGGATTAGGGCATGGCTCTAATCAAATGCTACGAGTGCTCGCGAGAGATCAGCGACAAGGCACCAGCTTGTCCGCATTGTGGTGCCCCCAAGGAAGAACAGCCGCCTGAGCACGGGACAGCCACGGTGACGGTCAATGAGGTGTGGGCCTCGATCTCAGCGGGTCATTCCCACACGGTAGGGCTCACTACGAGCGGGGATGCCTATGCCTGGGGCTATAATAACCGCGGTCAATTGGGTGACGGCACGACGACGGATCGCTCGACTCCGGTGTTGGTAAGCGGAGGCCATACGTGGGCCTCGATCTCAGCGGGTCATTCCCACACGGTAGGGCTCACTACGAGCGGGGATGCCTATGCCTGGGGTCGTAATTTCCTCGGTCAATTGGGTGATGGCACGACGACGAATCGCTCGACTCCGGTGTTGGTAAGCGGAGGCCATACGTGGGCCTCGATCGCAGCGGGTTATTTCTGCACGGTAGGGATCACTACGAGCGGGGATGCCTATGCCTGGGGATCCAATGGCTACGGTCAATTGGGTGATGGCACGACGACGAATCGCTCGACTCCGACGCTGGTAAGCGGAGGCCATACGTGGGCCTCGATGGCAGGGGGTCAGTACCACACGGTGGGGGTCACTACGAGCGGGGATGCCTATGCCTGGGGTCGTAATTTCCTCGGTCAATTGGGTGACGGCACAACGACGGATCGCACGACTCCGGGGCTGGTAAGCGGAAGCCATACGTGGGCCTCGATCTCAGCGGGTTCTCTCAACACGACCGGGATCACTACGAGCGGGGATGCCTATGCCTGGGGATTCAATGGCTACGGTCAATTGGGTAACGGCACAACGACGGATCGCACGACTACCGTAGCCCCGGTATTGGTAAGCGGAAGCCATACGTGGGCCTCGATCTCAACTTCTTCCCATTCCCACACGGTGGGGATCACTACGAGCGGGGATGCCTATGCCTGGGGATTCAATGGCGACGGTGGTCAATTGGGTGATGGCACGACGACGAATCGCTCGACTCCGGTGTTGGTAAGCGGAGGCCATACGTGGGCCTCGATCTCAGCGGGTCATTCCCACACGGTAGGGCTCACTACGAACGGGGATGCCTATGCCTGGGGTTGTAATGAATACGGTCAATTGGGTGATGGCACGACGACGAATCGCTCGACTCCGGTGCTGATAGGCCAGATGTGGGCCTCGATCTCAACTTCCCAGTCCCACACGGTGGGGCTCACTACGAGCGGGGATGCTGACTGTGATGCCCCTAAGGAAGAACAGCCGCCTCAGGTAAGTGAGTTGCTTAAGGTAGCCGAGCAAGGGAATGTGGATGCCCAGTATAACCTCGGGCGTATGTACGCCAATGACGAAGGCGTGCCGGAGGACATGGTGCTTGCCTATATGTGGTGGAATCTTGCAGCGGCCCAAGGATCTGAGAATGCGCAGGACAACAAAGACATCATCGAACAGGGGATGACTCGCGAACAAATAGCCGAAGCCCAACGTCTATCCCGCGAGTGGCTAGAGGCGCATCCCCCCGGCGGCAACTAGCCGCCTCCGTGGCACCCAGCCACATCCAGCTATCCAGCAGTGTTCTGCGCGTCCTGAGTTGCGGGCCTGAGTGGGGCGGGGCAGAATAAAGCATGGCAAAGAAACAAGATGGCCCCTTTGAAGAACGCTACGATAACGGGCAGTTGAAGGAAGAGGGCACACTCAAGGACGGAGAGAGAGACGGACCGTGGGAGTTGTACAACGAGGATGGTCAGTTGAGGACAGAGGAGACCTACAGGGACGGGAAGTTGGACGGACCGTCTGTAGTGTATGCGTACTACGCCATCGGTCAGTTAAGATCGAAAGTGACCTTGAAGGACGGGGAGTCGGACGGACCGTATGAGTGGTACTACCAGAACGGTCAGTTGCAGACGAAGGCCACCTACGTGGCTGGTCAGCTAGACGGACCGATTGAGTTATACAACGAGAACGGTCAGCTGTTGTCGAAGGGCACGTTGAACATGGGTCATAAGTGCGGGGTTTGGCTGGAGTCCGGCCAGACGGTCACCTACGACCCCTGTTGAGACGCGACCTAGAAGACGGCAACTAGCCCTCCTCCGTGGCATCCGCCACACCTAGCTATCCGGCAGTGTTTTACGCATTGAAATAGGGCCGAACTTCCGCTAGATTAATAGCGTGCAGAAAGATATTGCGCCCCGGCGAGTTGTTGCGATTGCAACCGGGTTAACAAGGTGCTAAACCGCTCGGAAGGGTCTCGTGCGGAAAGCCGTACGGGACCCTTTTGCTGTTGGTAGCATCGCTGATTGGGAGAACCCAAGATGCGTATCTGCAAACCCTTTAATCTTGACCTGGCAGCAGCTGAAAAGCGGTGCTTCGAGCTGGTTTCCAAGGCGGAGACGCAGTTTGATGACGGCGCGTTCCCGTTCCCGTGGCCGAAGGGTACCCCTGACGTGTGGTCTTCTGAGGACATTCTGGTGGCGAGAATTTTTGAAGGCTTGGAGGATACGAATCGCACGCGGGATAGCGTGCGGAGTGACGGAATTGACGACTGGATCAACCGATGGCAACGGGCCGGGGTTTCCGGTTCGGTCCACGCGTGCTGGCTTTACGAAGAGGT
>CAUZVZ010000148.1:0-6622 GCA_963583605.1 Gemmatimonadales bacterium UBA6960 | reverse complement strand
TCCGCCCGATCTCAAGCTGGCCCCGAATGCCCGGGTTGTGGACAGCGGGGCCACGACGCCGACGCGCGGCACTGCAAATCGTGCGGGGATAGCCTGCGGCAATAGTCCACTATCAAGGAGGGCCCGATGTCCAAGGCTCAAGGAATACTGAAGCTGTTCACGCGGGAGGCGGCCGGTACGCGTAGGGTGCTAGAGCGGGTCCCCTTGGACAAGGCTGAGTGGGCCCCTCATGAGAAGTCCATGACCTTGGGCCGCTTGGCGGGGCACATTGCCGAAATGCAGACATGGGGAGTCTCGATCCTCACAAGCGACGAATTCGATATGGCGCCGGGCGGAGAGGCGTACGCGTCACCGGTCTTCGAGTCCCTCAATGACCTCCTGGCAACCTTCGATGAGGGCGTCTCGGCTATAGAAGCGGCTCTGCCCGGCGTGACGGACGAAGCGTGGATGGAGCACTGGTCTCTGAAGTCGGGTGGAGAGGAGGTCTTCGGGGCGCCCCGCGGCGGGTTCTTCAGCAACATGGTCATCAATCACGTCATCCATCACCGGGGTCAGTTGACGGTCTACCTCCGCCTCTGTGACGTCCCGGTGCCGGGGATATACGGACCCTCGGCCGACGAGCAGTAGGAACCCGGCTACTCAGGTAGCTCCAGAAGCTGTCCCCCGGGACCCGCGTTCAGCACGAGCGTGCGTCCCACGGTAGACTGCTTGCCCCAGCACCCGTGAATGTGTCCGCACACGACCAAACGCGGCGACGCCCGTTCGATCGCGTCGAGCACGGCGTAGCTTCCGAGGTGGCTGCCACCGGCCTCATCGACATACCCATGGGGGGGGGAGTGGCTAACCAACACACCGTCCTCCGGGCATCCGGCCAGCATCGCGTCCGCTTCGTCCTCCGTCAGATCGAAACTCCACTCTCCGAAAGGCGTCACCGGAATGCCTCCCCCGATCCCGTAGAAGGGGACCCCCTCCAGAGTGGCGACTTCACCGTGGAGGACATGAGCGGAGGCCCACCCCGCACAGGCCTCCCGTAACTCGGCATCGGACTCACCGTTGCCGGGGACCAGAACGGTCGGCTTGTCGAGTTCGCGGAGGATCTCGATCACGTCGTCGATGCCGTGCCGCATGACGGCAAAATCCCCGGCGCCGATGAGGATGTCCGCCTCAGCAGAGCGCTCGACTAAGGAGCGGGCCGCGTCTTGATCCCGGTGCAGATCACTGAAGACGAGGAGTTTCATGGTCACACAACGTAGCATGACCCGTACCAGCCAATATACGTCGGGGCAAGATGGGGCCCCGGGCCGAATGGCCCGGGGAGGACGTCACATCACACGGATCGCAGAGTCGATCGCACGCACGCCTTGTCACCGTACCTGAAACGTGATCGGGACCTGGATCCAGACCGCAGCCGGATCGCCCCGGTTCATTGCCGATGTAAATCGGAAGACGTCCGCGACCCTGAGGGCCGCATCGTCGAACTGCGCTTGACCTGAAGTCCTAGAGATTCTCGTGTCCTCAACCCTACCCTGCTCGGAAATGAAAAACCAAATCTCCACCGTCCCCTCGACTCCAGCATCCCGAAGAGCGGCAGGATACTCCCTCATCAAGGCCGCCACGACCTCAGGCCGGTTTATGATCTCCGGCCAGACGGTCATCGGCGTGAACACCGGGCCTGCCTGCCTTGCAGCATCCGGCCCAGGATCTGGGCGCTCGACCGGACCTTGGGTCTCGGCTTCCGCCCGAATCGCCTCTAACTCGGCGCGGATCGCCTCCATGTCATCCGCCCGCTGGGGTTGCCACTGAGTCCAACGCCACGACTTCCCGCTGCAACTCCTGAAGCCTCTCGTCGCGGGCTGCTGCTGCCTCGTTTTGATCCACCCGTGGCTCCTCGACGATGATTCAGCCGCTGCGTGATCCGCTTGACGACACCGCCTTTGCCCGCGGCATCACGGCCCTCGAAGATGACCGCCACCCTCAGGCCCTCGCGCTTGATCCACTCCTGTAAATCGACCATATCCTCCTGGAGCTTGAAGAGTTCCTGGTCATAGGACTTCCCGGTGATCCGGCCATCGGGCCCATACTCGATTGTCCCGTCGCGCCCCTCCACGCTTCCCCCGGCCGGACTCATTCTTCCCCCTCGCCGCGCGTGACGTCGAACAGCGGATTCAGAAACCGAAGCGCACTGTAGAGCTCCTCGCCCTCGAATGGGGGATCCACGTGCTGCGCACCAACGAGGGCGAGTTGGAAGATCCTGGCCAGTAGCTCCGCCGCCTCTCTGTCTTTCATCCGCTCAGCGCACAATTCGACCAAGAACTCGAGCCTCTTTCGGTCGACGCGATCCTGGACGCGGCGCGCTTGCGGCTCTCGGGCGGCCCAGCAGCGAATCGCTCTTTCCAACCTCGCGTTCTTGAGTTCAGAAGCCTGCCGGTTGACGGCACGCAACCGCTCCTTGACGGGCGCATCGGACCGACCCACGTCGATGATGCGGTCCGTGGCCTGCCGCTCCCACGCCGCCAACAGGTCCTCGACGTATCCCGGGCGGCCGTCGAAGTGATGGTAGAACGACCCCTTTGTGCGCTCGAGACGCTCGCACAGCGCGTCCACGGTGAGTCCCGCGTCGCCCTCGCGGGCTAGGATGCGAAAGCCCTCTTCGATCCAGTCCTTTCGCGATCTCTTGGCCATGCCGTTTGGTCTCCCGACTTGCTGAATAGCGTCCCTGACCGGGGTTCCATAAGGTACGGTACGGCCTGGCCTGGAAACAGGCTCAGCCCGACCACAATCGGCTCATCTAGTCCCATTCGGTGATCATGGCTACCAGAACCGCCCACGTGATGCCCAGCGCACCCGTGCCGATCAGCGCCGGTACGCTTCCCGCGCTCACTCCGAGCGAGAGTCCTTGCTGCGTACCCCCGGTACCCCCATTGCTGGGACTCCTCCGGAAGCGGCAATACGTCCCACCGCAAGCAGAACGCGCCCTGATCTCAGATGTTGAACCGCACAGCAGCCGTCCCCCGGTGGCACTGAGTCTTCGCGTCCCATCCGCGTTGCCCCATAAGGGCCCGGCTTCAGCCTCGACGGAGAAATCGGAGCTGAGCCAACGGCGGACCCACACCTTCAGTCCGGAGAGACACTGGCCATGGCCAGTGCCCGCGTTCCGACTCCACCCAAGGCGTACTTGTCCCGCAGGTTAGCCATATGGCTGAGGTTCCACTCGAGTACGCTGGCGAACGTGGGCACCTGGTGATCGAAGAACTGTGGCGAGCCCGACCGTTCCGGGTCTGAACTGAATCGTACCGTTCGTGAGCTCTGGGCGATTGGCGAGCTCCCCTGCATCTCGATAATCCAGAACGTACTACAGGCGGGGAGACGGCGACCCCGGCGACAACCTACCTGCCGCCTCGCGTCAGGGTCTCCCGATCCCTGAGCCGAGGCCGGTATCGCCGGGACCACCCCCATCACGATCAGGGCCATGCCCATGATGAGCGCCTTCATTGAGTCCCTCCTCCTTCGCCGGTCAGGCCAGACTGCAGCAAACCGATGACGGATCGTGTACAGGCTTACGTGCACGAACATACCATGTCGTATGTTACTTACCTGAAATACGCGAGCCCCGTTGCGATACCCAGAACGAACAACCGACCCGCTGCAGCTGTATAGTGAGGAGGTCAAAGAGTTCCGCGCACATCCTCGACCCCACTCGAAAGCAGGTCCGACACGGGCGGGGTCCCTTCGGAGAAAGACGGTGAAGGCCACGTTCGGCTTTGCGATCTGCATGTCCTCATTGACCTGGAGCCTGACCCTTGGTGGGTGTGCGATGCCAGAGGCCACCCCAGGCTACGCGGCTGGGCTAGCCATCCAGTACGGAGATGTTCAGCGTCTCCTCGACGAGAAATGCACGTCTTGCCATACCGGTGCCGATGCCGCGCGGGGCCTGCGCCTCGACTCCTGGCAGGCGCTGATCACGGGCTCCGACCACGGCGAGGCGGTCATCCCCTTCGACGCAGCCCGCTCACTGATGGTCGAGTTGACCACCAAGCTCGTGGGCGGTCCACATCCCACGGAGGTGGGCGCTGAGGGGCTGAATGACCCGGAGGTCGCGCTCCTGAGCGAATGGATCGACGAAGGAGCCCCCTCAGAAACTGGGGAGATCCCGTTCTCCGACGCGCAACACCTGCTCTACGCGGCCAATCAGAGCGTCGCCCTCGTGTCGGTGATCGACATGGAGACCAACCAGGTAGTGCGCACAATGGATCTCCAGCAGTACGGCTTCTCGCAGAATGCCTCACCACACCACATCGCCGTCGAGCCCGACGGTTCTTACTGGTACGTATCAGCCATCGCCGCCAACCAGATCCTCAAGTTAGACCGGGACAACGAGTTGGTGGCGCGGATCGACTTCGAACGACCGGGCCTTTTGGCACTCGATCCCGAGGGAGAAAACCTCTACGCCGGACGCTCGATGGCGGCCGTGTCACCGCCGCAGGCGATCGGCGTGGTTCGCCGGTCGGACATGATGATCGAGGAGGTGGGCGTCTTCCTGCCGAGACCCCACGCCATGGCCGTGCGGCCGGGTGCGGGAACCGTCTTCACGGCTAGCCTGGCGGTCAACCAGATCGCGATCTTCGATCCATCAGACGAGGCCGTCGAGCTCGATGAACTGGAGGGCGACCGCGCGCACACGCTGGTCGGGTTCGCGGTGTCCTCCGACGGACGATGGATGGTCGGCACGACCGAGCTCACCGCCTCCGTGTTCGTATTCGATCTCGGTCGGGCGCCCGACATGACCCCGGTGGATACGATCGCGGTGAACGCCGCCCCATGGCACCCGGTGTTCACACCGGACGGGCGGTGGGTCTACGTCGGCAACAACCGTGGTAACTCAGTCAGTGTGATCGACATGGAACGGAGGACGCTCGCCAAAATCATCACGGGGCCCGGGCTCGCGCAGCCCCACGGGTCCGCCGTGTCTCCGGATGGACGCTTCGTCTACATCTCCAACCGAAACCTCAAGATGTCCGAGGACCAAAGTAGAGCGGGGCATGTGTACACGCCTCGGTATGACCTGGGCGACAACGAGCGAGCGGGCACGGTCGTGGTCATCGACACGGAGAGCCAGGAGATCGTGAAAGTGATCGAGATCGAGGGGTACGGCTCCGGGCTGGGCACGGCGTCACCGAACTGAGTGGCTAGGAGCGAGAGCTAGCGGCCCCAGTCGGAGCTTCGCCAACCCTGGTCGGCAGGCTCGTTCGGATCAGACTCCAAGAAGCGGATCAAGTCCGCGTGGAACTGCTGGCTGTTCTCAAATTGGGGATTGTGCCCCACCCCGGGATAGAGCACTAGCTCAGCGTTGTGGAGCGACTCCGCCACGCGCCGGGCATCCGCGGGGAAGTCCTGGCTGAGCTGGTCGTCCGCGCCGCCGATGACCATCGCCTTGCTCGAGATGTGCTGCCAGTCGTAGACGACCGGGTCCTCAGAAATCGCCTGGCCCAGCAGCCCCTGCACTTCCAGCCAGCGGTCGAACTCGCTGCTAAAAACCACGCCATAGGGCGCTTGGACCCAGCGCAGGTACTCCGGCTGCCAGCCGTTCACGTAGTAGCGCATCTGACCTCGTAGGACCTGCTGGTAATGCTGCTGGGGGGTGGGCTTGCTGCCGTCATAGGAAGGCTCGCTCCACTCGCGACCGGGGCGCGAATCGCTCATCCCGATCTGATTGACGAACACGACGTGGCTGGTGGTTTGCGGATACGTCATGGCGAAGCGGCTCGCAACCATCCCGCCCATCGAGTGCCCCAGGATCGCGGCCTGGTCGATGCTGAGGTGGTCAAGGAGTCGCTTCGTATTTCGAGCCGGAATGTGGAAGTTGTAGTGCATGATCGGCTTCGACGAGCGGCCGAACCCGAGTCTGTCGATCGCGATCGTTCGGAAGCCCGCGTTGCGGAGAATATCCATGGTCCCGGCGAACGCGTAGCCGGCGAAGTTGAAACCGTGGAAGAGAACGACGGTCTGCCCGTTCGGCGTTCCGGCGGGCGCCACGTCCATGAACGCCATCTGGAGGTTCCGCCCGTACACCTCTACGTCGAGGTACTCGACGGGGTAGGGGTAGGGAACGTTCGAGAAGTCGATCGCGGTGACGCCCCATTCGGCAGGTGGCTCAGAGGGCGGCTGGCTCTGTGCGGTGGCGGCACTCGTCCAAGTGAATGTGCACAACATGCTTAGGGACAACGTGTACCGAAGGGACATTGGGACTCCTAGGCGAGACAGTATCGTTCCACAAGAGGATGACACCCCAGAGTGACAATCGGTTGAGGGGCAGGCTCACAGTCCCCCTCGAGCCAGGCTAGTCCACGGGCACCGCCTCCTTGGCAGGTCCGTAGCTTGGCTGCCCGAGCGGGCGTGGTGTTCCGCGTCGGCCGGCGAGAACAACCGTGACCCTTTCAGCGAGCATGGTCGACCATGTCAGCTAAGAATCACTTATTCCCGGCTTCGGACCTGGCCCTCGCGGCCGTGACCGTCCTCCCCGTGGTCGTGTCGGCGCAGTCCGACATGGCACCGATGAACGACCTCCCGCACCCCTATACCACCATCGAAGGGTGGGCGCAGATGCCGCAGGGCAGATCGTAGG
>CAUZVZ010000147.1:0-6628 GCA_963583605.1 Gemmatimonadales bacterium UBA6960 | reverse complement strand
GGAAAAGGCGAGTCGCTCCAGCAGCCTGCCCAGGTGCCATCGGCGGGAGCGGCACCCCCTTCCGGCTCTGGCATGCGCGACCTGGTGCTGGCCGGCGGCATTGCCTTCGCAGCCGTCGGTTCCTCGCTGGTCTACTTGATCAACACGCTTTCACAGATCGACCCTCTGAACGCCGCCCTTGCCTTGGTGGCCCTGCTGCTGGTGGTGGCCCTGTTCAGTGCACTTTCGGGTTGGAACAAGCTGCGCAGGCGGGACATGAGCGCTCTGTTGGAGGCATGCGGCTGGGCGGTGAATTTCCGAATGTATATGACGCGACGGCTCGGTTACCTCTTCAGCCGCACGCCCCACTTGCCGGAAGGGGCACGCAAGGAACGGCGCGACCTGGTCACCCTCTTTCTACGCCAGACCGGACACGGCGCGTTTCGTTGGACTCGGACTCGTGTTGGCCTGGTTTCCCTACTGGCCGCTCTGCTCACCGTCGCACTCCTGAGCATGCTTTGGGGGAACCAGATCAAGGCCTTTCTGCAGGCATAGCTGAGCGGTTAGTTGAGTTGTGAGGTGTCGCGTGAGATGGGCCACGGAGGGCGCTCGCTCGTAGATGGGGTGTACGGCCACCTTGCCACATCCGGCCATCGCTCTGAGACGGTGGAGTTCAGAGTCGAACAACAACCGTGAGCAATTCGCCGAGCGAGCCCAATAAGTGACCCACTTGTCACTGTGAGTGTCATTGGAGCACTTTCGGGCCCTTAGCGACAGAGGCCCCGCAGGGCTGTAATGCCTTACGGGGCCTCACTTTATTCCAATACGCCCGACAGGATTCGAACCTGTGACCTCTGCCTCCGGAGGGCAGCGCTCTATCCAACTGAGCTACGGGCGCAACGGCAGATGCGCGGAATAAGCCGAGTTCTGTCCGCCGCCGAAGCGGCAGGAGGGTCATTTATCTGGGACCGTCATTGCTGACTGCCTCAAGCGGCCTACCCGGGACTCAGGCGGAGCGAGCAACTCCTCATCCCTTATTTGGCCTTGCTCCAGGTGGGGTTTACCGTGCGACCTCCGTCTCCGGCGGCCCGGTGCGCTCTTACCGCACCCTTTCACCCTTGCCTGTGCCCCTGAGGGGGCCATCGGCGGTTTGCTTTCTGTGGCACTTTCCGTCACCGGCCGAAACCGACGCCCGGGCGTTACCCGGCACCCTGCTCTGCGGGGCTCGGACTTTCCTCCGCCGGCGCCCCGAAGGACCCGACGGCGACCCCCACTTCGCACATCTTTTGTGCACCTAGTCTACCTGTATGGGTGGTGGAGAACAACGGTCTTCGGAGCCGGGGAGGGAGGGACGGCGGGAGGTGTATCCTTGATGCCTGACGTATGACACCCGAAGTTCGGGTGGACTCACCTTCGACCCTCGAGCAAGTCAGGTTCATGCGAACGGCTCGTCGATTCATCCGCCTTCCCTCCCTCCTCGCCTTCTACAGGCTTCTTCTAGCTGCCGGGCTCGGCATCACGGGAGCGCAGTGTCAGGTCCAGGAAGAGGCGACAGTCGTCTACCTCGTGCGACACGCGGATAAATTGGACGAATCCGCGGATGCCCCGCTCATCGCCGCCGGACGGGAGCGGGCTGAGATGCTGTCCGAAATGCTCAAGGATGCCGGTCTCACCCACATCCATACGACGGACTTACAGCGGACGCGTGATACGGCAGCACCGATCTCGGAGCGCCTCGGAATTCAGCCCCGGCTCTATGCCACGAACGAGCTGCAGGGCCTCGCCGACTGGCTCAGGGCCACACCGGGCCGCCACCTGGTCAGCGGTCATCAGAACTCGACGACCAGCCTGATACGACTGCTCGGCGGCGAGAGTACCGATATTGCCGACCCCGAATACGACCGCCTGTACATCCTTACCCTCGACCCGGATGGGACGGCCAGTACGGTCCTCCTCCGATACGGATCTCCCTAGGGAGTTTAGATTACGGGGTCGGATCTACGAGACCCGGAAGACGTGGCCCTCAACAACCGTCGGATGAAGCCAGAATGAGCACAGTCGCAACCGCCGAAGCACGACCCGATATCCTGAAGGCCCTCCGTTCCTTCGGCGGGCGAGGTACCCTGGGAGACGTCGTCTCCCGCGTGGGCCTCCCAAGGGACGAGGTAGAGGGCACCCTCAAGAGCCTCCTGGAGTCTCACCAGGGACATCTCGAGGTATCCGAGTCGGGAGAGGTAGTCTACCTGTTTGACCGCAAGCTGATCCGGCGGGATCGCGTCTCGACGATCGAGCGGCTCAAGAGTGCGGCCAAGAGGTTCCTCACGGGCGCATTCAAGGCCTGGATCGTTACGATGTTGGTCGTCTATTTCGTGGTCTTCGTGGCCTTGGTCGTCGCGGCGCTCATCGCGATGATGTCCAGAGGCGGAGACCGCAGAAGTGGCGGAAGCTGGGGGCGCGGCGCGGGCCGCCATGGCGGACACTTTCATTTCCCGAACTTCTGGCTTTGGTACTACATCTGGACGCCGCGCTGGCGACTGGGCAGTCCTTACTACGGGCGCCGCTGGGAAGCGACGATCGAGAAAGACAGCCGGCCTCCGTTCTACAAGAAGGTTTTCGCGTTCGTTTTCGGGCCCGACCGACCGAAGCCCACTCGCAAGCAACTCGACCGCAGTACTCTGCGCCTCATCCGCGCGCGGCGGGGGGCGGTCACGACGGCGGAGCTTATTGAGCATACGGCGATGGGGATGCCTGAGGCGGAGGAAGAAATGGGACGGCTCCTAGGGTCGTACGCTGGGGAGCCGACCGTATCCCCGGATGGGGAACTCGTCTACGCATTTCCGGAGCTCATGACGAGCGCCCATGGACCGGTGACGGCCCGGGAACCGAACCCGGCGTGGATGCGGATGGAATATCCGCTGGAGCTTACGGGCAACGAGAAGAAGCACGACGCGGTCATCATCGGGATGAACGGGTTCACGCTGGCGGCAGGCGCTACGGCACCGTGGTTCATCTTTCCCCAACTCGGCATTGGCGGCACCGCTGCGTTCGTGGCACTGGTCCTCGTTCCCGTCGTATTCAGCGTCCTGTTCTTCTCGGTTCCGCTCCTCCGCGTGCTCAGTGTCCGCAAGGAGAACCGCGCCCGCAAAGCTCGCAATGTGCGGCGGTTGGTTCTGGGGCTCGTGTACCGAGAGGCGCTCGCCGCCGGCCGTCCCATCACGGTGGAGGCGGCGACCGCGCACGTGCAAGCGAAAATAAAGGATCGGGTCGTGGATCCGTCGGAGGTCGAGGCGGCCCTTCACCAGCTCGCCGCGGAATTCGATGCGGACGTGTCGTCCGGCGAGGTTGTGCGGTCCGGTCAGGGTGGGTCGTCCGGTTCGCGCGCGTCGTCCACGGCGGAAGCATTGTCCACCGTGGGGAGCTCCCTTCAGTTCTCCTTCCCGGCCATTCGCAAGCAATTCCTGGCTAGTGAAACGGTGCGGCGGCGACTCAAGCTGGAGGACGCCGAAATCGGCGGCGTGGTGTATTCGAGCGCGGATTCAGAAGAGGAAGCGACCGATCGGGAGGGCGCCGCTTTCGACCGTGCGTTGGCTGGCGATTTCGACTTAACCGCCTATCTCCCCTCGCCCGATCGGGCCGGGTTCGAGGACGAGTTCGAGATCGTCGCGTTCGAGGAGGAACTCAAGCGCCGGGGGGCGGGCAAGGGCTAGGACCGACGAGGAGCGTTAGGGGTTCAGCAGGTCCAGGTCCCCGGGGTCGGTGGGTTCCGGCGTCAGTAGGTCAGTGGGTCAGCGCGTACAGGACGATGTTGATCCCGAGTGCGTAAGCCTTGGGAGAGAACTCCAAGAAAAACTCCTCATCCTCTCCCTCTCTCTCCCAGCCATCGGCGATGTCGGTGTTGTGTGACATCAGGACGATGACCCGTCCTTGCTCGTCCCGGATGCCCCTCAGGTGTGGGACGGCACTCGCGGAGCCCCGCTCCGATGTGCCCCCGCCACTCCGGCGCCAATGTTGAATAGAGGGCACCTGGGGCACGTCGTACACATCGTATAGCGCGTTGTAGATCGCGTGGCCCGGAGGGATGTCCTCGATTCGGTAATCGCTCAGCGGAAGCGCCTTGCTGATCTCTTGAACCCACATGTCCCAAGCGAACTCACCCCAGAAGTCGTCGACCCAGAGAAAACCTCCCCGCAGGAGATACTCGCGAAGACGCTCCGCCTCCTCCCCACTCATGGCCATCGTCCCCACGTCGGACATGAAGACGAACGGGCACTGAAAGATGTCATCATCGGTGAGTTGCACGATGCGGTGGTCGGGGCGCCCCTGTGCGGTGGTCCTTATCGGCGTCGTGGTGAGCTGGGAAAGCCGGAGCATGAGGTTCCGGTCGGCATCGGGATAGTCGGTGCGCCAACCCTGCCCCATCAGCTCACGGCGTACTTGGCGGTAGGCGACTCGGCAGAAAGTGAAGGCGCGACCGGATGGATCCGCGAACCCCTCATTGCCTCCGAAGGAGCCACGGGAGGCCCCACGGGAAGCGCGCAAGCGCTGGTCGATCGTCTGTGCAGCCGACACGCGAGCCGTCGCGAACACAAGGGCCATCACCCCAAGCGCAATGAGGGCATGCCTGTGCAGTCGTCTCTTCCCCGCCTCCGTCATCCTCTGTTCCTCATCGTACCGGATCAGATACCCCCGGCGGCTCGAAGCACGAGTCCGAACGAAGGTGCACCTTTAATCATAGTACAGGAGACGCGCTCACGCCCTGTATTTACTCAGCCCTCTGGAACTCAGGACCGTCTGGTCCTTCGTAACGATCATCCCCTCGATTCCGTCGAGGCGGTCGAGGAGTTCCATCCCCTCTCGAGGGCCCAGCACCAGGGTCGCGGTCGACAACGCATCTGCGGTCATCGCGGACGGAGCCACTACCGAGACCCCGCTCGTATGTTCAGGAGACGTCCCGGTCCGGGGGTCGAGGATATGGTGTAGGTTCATGTCGGGCGTGAGGTAATGCACATAGTCGCCGGAGGTGGCGACAGACTCGCCCCGTAGCCCCAGGACTCCGAGGCTTCCACCCGCAACGCGCGGATCCTGTAGCCCGATCCTCCAGGGGTCGCCCCCGAGGCTCTCACCCGTCGACGCCATATCGCCACCGGCGTTTACCAGCACGCTCGTGGCACCGAGCTTCCGGAGCACCTCCACGGCCTGGTCCACGATGTACCCCTTGGCGATCCCGTCGAGCGTCACCGCCATTCCGGCCTTCCCGAAAGCGATCTCGCCCTCGCTCACGTGCACGTGCTGGAATCCGACGAGCGCCAGAGCCCGGCGGACCTCTTCCCGAGGGGGCGCGGCTCCCGTCTCGGAAAAGCTCGAATTGTAGAGGTTGAGCAGTGGAGCGACGGTCATGTCGAACGCTCCACCGCTCAGGGTCGAGTAGTCGAGTCCCTTCTGAACCACTTCGAGGACCTCCCGAGGCGGAGAAGGAACCACCCCAGTCTCGTTGAGCCTCCACACAGGGGTGCCTGGGCGGTGGCGGCTCAGCAAGCTCTCCAGCCGCTCGATTTCATCAAAGGTGGAGGCCACCATTGCTCGTGCGCCCTCGGCGTCCGGGTGCAGGGCGGAAATCGTGACCATCGTGCCCATCTGAGTGCGCGTCTGCCGCACCTGGTGCAGTCCTGCACGCTCCAGAGCGACCCTGAGCAGGCCTCCGCCGAGCAAGGCGGATGCGCCCACCGCTGCAGTGATCCGCAGAACCTGGCGCCTTGGAAGGTCGCGACTGGATGCGTCTGACATTGGAGTTTCCTACCGAGCCGAGGTTTCCAGCTGAACCAGCCTGGATCGAACAAGGTCCATACTGTGACGACACACGCCGGCCTTCGTCAGCAGCTTGATCTCGCAATCGTTACAGCGGACGCACTCCTTGAAGTCGACCTCGGGTCCGCGGATCGCGCCGGTCGGACATGCAGTCTGGCAGACTTTGCATGGGACGCATTGCTCCACGCGCCGGATCCGGAAGATCGACACGAGTGACGCAACGCCCAAAGCGGCGCCCAGGGGGCACGCGTACCGGCAGTAGAATCGCGGCACCACGGCCGACGCCACAAGAAATCCACCGGCAATGCTCCACAACAGAGGCGATGTACTCAAGTAAAACACCGTCCCGAAAGGCTCGAAGTACTGGTATACGGCGTAATGGGCAGGGGCCGCAGCCAAGCCGATGATCAGAACCAGGATCCCGTACTTGAGGTAAATGGCTCGGTCGTGGACCCGCTGGGGGAGTGCTCGCTGCAGACGGCGCGGCACCAGGCGCGTGATCAGATCCTGGAGGACTCCGAAGGGGCAGAGAAATCCGCAGAAGACGCGGCCCCAAAGCAGGGTCGTGATCACCGTGAACCCGACCATGAACAACATCGCCATATCCCCGAGGTAGAAGGCGGGGCCCACTACAAATCCACTGGCAATATGCGATACGGACAAAAAGCCGCCGTCGAAGAATCCCAGATAGATGAGCGTCACGGCGAGAGTAACACCTCGTACCCACTCCTTCTTCCCAAAGAACGCGTACAATACCAAAGCCAGGAGAAGAATGAGGCGAATGACAGGGGCCCACTGGGTCTCAAGCAACAACCGAGACAGGGCCGTCTCCTCCTCGAAATCC
>CAUZVZ010000146.1:0-6631 GCA_963583605.1 Gemmatimonadales bacterium UBA6960 | reverse complement strand
TGAGCTTCTCCACCCACGCCTCGCGGGTGTCCTCTTGGCGCACCTGTCCCAGGAATGCAACCGTCCAGAATTGGCCTCAGCCGTGGTGGGGGGGGCGCTACGCAAGGCCGGGTTCGAGGGATTCTTGGATGTCGCGCTTCAGGGTCAACCCACGGACTTTATCGACATTGAGGAACTGCGACACCGTACAGGACCCGCGCAGTTTACGCTGCTCTAACGTGGCCGCCCGGGTACCCGGGCGGCGGCACCGGTGGCTCCCACTGTACTTTTTAAACAACCTCCTAGATCCCGAAAAGCCTCAGGATGTCATTGGACAGCGCCCAAAGCATGATCCCCATGATGACCAGGAATCCGACGTGACTCCACCTCATTCTCTGCTCCAATGAAAGCGCCTTGCCGCGTACGGCCTCAATGCCGAGGAACACAAGGTGGCCACCGTCCAGAACCGGAATCGGAAGCAAGTTGAGAATCGCAAGGTTCACAGAAAACAGAGCCATGAAACGGAGGAAGGTCTCTATCCCGAGCTGGGCAGCCTGTCCGGAGGCGACACCGATGGTCACGATGCTCCCGACCGATCGGGGTGACACTCCGCCGGTCACCAGATCGCCAAGAAAGCCCAGGATCATCCTACTGATTCCCACCGTTTCGGCATATCCGAGCTGCACGGCCTGGATCAGAGAGATGTCTCGATACACGAACTCCGGCGCGGAGTAGATCCCGACCCTTCCCACGCTGCGGCTCTCGCCGGTCACCGGATCGTCTTCATTGACGGCTTCGGGTGTCACGTAGCGAGTGAGAGGTCGACCGTCACGCTCCAGGGAAAGCTCTAACCGAATTCCCGGGCTGGCTTCGACGACATCCACAAAGTCATACCAGGTGGTAACCGGAGTGCCAGCCGCGACCAGCACCCGATCACCAGTCTCGAGCCCGCCCTCCTCCGCGGGCTGCCCCGGATTCACGATGCCCAACTCCGGATTCAGCCAGGGCGACAACCCCCGAAAGATCCGGATCCTCGCCTGTGGATCTGCTGCGAGGTCGATCTCGACCTCCATTCGAGGCTCGTCGGTGACAATCCTAAGAGGACCTTCCGCTGCTTCCAGGATGCCATCTCGGACGTCACCCCAATGCTCTACCTGGCGTTCTCCGACCGTGATGAGGCGAGCTCCAATAGGCAGCTCGGCAAGCGCCTCCGCTCCGGGAGGAAGTAGCTCCGACTGAACCCGCGCGATCCGAGTCTCAGAGAATTCTTGCAGGCCCCACACCGCGTTCACACCCGTGTACACGGCGAACGCGAACAGCATGTTCATGATCACGCCCGCGGAAATCACGAACGTCCTGGCCCATATGGGTTTGCCGTCGAAGTCACTCACCCGAGGCTTGCGAGGCTCATGGATGGTTTCTCCATCCGTCCCTCCGTCGGTCTTGTCGCCTGACCCTCCCTCGAGCCGTTCCATCACCTCGTCGTCCATTCCGCCCATCTTCACGTAACCGCCCAGCGGCACCCAGCCTATCACATACTCAGTTTCACCCCTCCGGAATCCGACCATCGTCGGCGGCAAACCGATCGAGAAGCGCTGCACCTCGATGCCCACGGATTTCGCGGCCATGAAATGGCCGAGTTCATGGACGAAAATGAGGACGCCAAGTACGACAACCGTCGCTAGAATCGTCATGCGGTCTCCAACATCCCTCTCCCGTGGCGGCAGCCGCCACCAACCCTTCTCACCCTTCTCACGTGACCTTCCTTTTCATCCGTGTCTCAGCCACCCGCCAGCGACCGATGTGTGCATACCAACTCGCTGGCCGCAATACGGGCAGCCGTATCTGCCTCCAATACGTCATGCACGGTCTCCACGTTCCGTTCGGGAACCGTTTCAAGCGCATGCCCCACCACCTCAGGCATCTCGACAAATCGGATGTCCCGCGAGAGAAAGGCCTGCACGGCGATTTCGTTCGCGGCGCTGAAGACAGCGGGCGCGGTGCCTCCACGGACTCCCGCTTCGACTCCGAGTGCGAAAAGCCCGAAGCGGTCCCGATCGATCTCCTCGAACGTCAACGGCGAAGACCGGACTGGATCGAACGTCCTCAGTGATGCGTCCGCAAAGCGCTCCGGGTGGGACAGCGCATACAGGATCGGTAACTCCATCGTCGGGAATCCGAGTTGCGCGAGCACCGAGCCGTCGCTGAACTCGACAAAAGAGTGAACGATCGACTGCGGATGTACGATCGCCTCGATTTTTCCGTAGTCGATGCCGTAGAGAAAATGCGCCTCAATGACTTCCAGCGCCTTGTTGGCCAAAGTGGCTGAGTCGACCGTGACCTTCGCGCCCATGTCCCACGTCGGGTGGCGGAGCGCGTCTTCCGGACCGACCGCCTCCAGCTCAGTTTGCCCGAGCCCGCGAAAGGGTCCGCCGGAAGCCGTCAGCACCAGACGCGCCACAGACGCGGGGTCGTGACCCTCCAGACATTGCAGAATGGCCGAGTGCTCACTATCGATCGGGATCAGCTCCCCGCCACCCTCATTGGCGGCTTGGATCACGAGCGGACCTCCCGCCACAAGCGACTCTTTGTTTGCCAAAGCCAGACGCTTGCCTGCCCGGAGCGCCGCCAGGGTCGCCTCCAAACCGGCGGACCCGACGATGGCGTTCACAACCACGTCGACATTCACATCCTCAACCACCTCCAGAACCGCAGCGGGCCCACTTCTCCACTCCGCCGCCGGAAGGTCGTCGAAGCCGCTCAGTGCTTCCGGGTCGGCGATCACGGCGACAGGTACGTTGTGTTCCACCACCTGGGCCGCGACATCAGACACGGAGCCGCGTGCACAAAGCGCCACGACTTTAAAACGATCCGTATGGCGCGCAATCACGGACAGCGTGGCTCGGCCAATGGAGCCCGTCGATCCGAGTATGGCGACCCTGGTCAAAGCCACGGACGGATCAGGAGGAGGAGGGCATAGGTGAGCGGAACGGTGAAGAACAGTGCATCCAGTCGATCGAGGACACCCCCATGGCCGGGGAGCAAACGGCTCGAGTCTTTCACCCCTGCATGGCGCTTGATCACCGATTCGGCTAGGTCGCCGACTTGCCCCGCAATGGCGATCGGGAGGCTCAACGCTGCACCCACCGGCCAAGAGAGGGCGAACTCAGGGACCCCGGAAAGCCAGAGCCGAGCGAACACGCCCCCAGCCAACACAGAGCCCAGCAGCCCACCGATCGCCCCGACGACAGTCTTGTTCGGACTCACGGCCTCGATGAGCTTCGCCCTGCCCCAACGGGATCCGAAACCATAGGCGAAGGTATCCCCAGACCAGGTCACCCAGATGGGGAAAATGAGCAGAGCAGCACCGTGGAACGCAGTCGCTCCGGCGGAACTTTGCTCGGGAAGGGCGCGAAGTAGGACCCAGAACGACAGCGCTCCACCAGTGTAGAGCGCGCCCATGATTGTCCGGGCGGCAGCGTCGAGAGGATGGCCAGCGGGCCAGCGAAGCCAGATCGAGAGGGCCAGCGCCAGCAGCGCAGTCCCCAGGACCAGCGCGAACGCCACTTGAGCGAAAGTATGATAATCGGAGTGGATCACTGCGATCAGCGGTAGCGCCCCCGCGAGTGCGACTCCCAGCCACACGAACGCCAAAGTCTCGTCTGGCTTCAAAGCGTAGAACTCCCGAGCTCCGAGAGCTCCAACAACAGCCAGGAGGACCCCGAGAGGCCAGGCACCCCGATAGATGATGAATACCGCCAGCGGAATCCCGACGACGGCCACCATGAGCCGGCTGGCTAGCTCTCCCCTCGCCATCGTGTGGCCCTACCCGACCGGCACACGACCAAACCGACGATCGCGTTCCTGGAAATCCAAGACAGCCCGGAACAGGTCCTCTCTCGAAAAATCGGGCCACAGGACCGGGGCGATATGCAGTTCGGTATACGCCACCTGCCAGAGCATGAAGTTGGAAAGACGGAACTCGTCTGAGGTGCGGATCAGGAGATCGGGGTCAGGAAGGCCCTTGGTGAACAGGGCCGCCTTGAACGTGGCTTCATCGAACTCCTCAGGTATTAGATCGCCAGAAGCAGCGCGCTCGATCATCTGTCTGCAGGCCCTCAGAATCTCGTCCCGGCCCGAATAGGAGATCATGAGATTGAGACGCAAATCCATTCCCCCGGCGGTCTCTGAGGCGATGAAGTCCACCGACTTTTTCGTGGAGGCGTCGAGGGCATCCACGTCCCCCAACACATGGACCTCGCAGCCCTGCTCCTGGAGCTTTCGGGTCTCTTGGGCTATGTAGCGACGGAGCAAGCCCATCAGGGCAAGCACCTCAGATCTAGGCCGCTGCCAGTTCTCGGTAGAAAACGCGAACAACGTCAGAATTTCTATGCCGGCGGCGAGGGCGCCCTCGACCGATTCCCGGACGGCTTCCATGCCCCGCTGATGACCGGCGGCACGCGGGAGACTCCGCTGCTTAGCCCAGCGGCCATTGCCGTCCATGATGATTGCTACGTGACGCGGGATTTGCCCGTTGAGGCGGATTCTCTGCAGTAATTCCGAAGACGTCATAGTGACAACTGAGCCAGCCTAGTTGCGAAGAGAGATCGTCGACTAGAGGGCCATCACCTCCTTCTCTTTGTTCTCAAGCATCTCATCGATCCGTTTCGAGCAGGCGTCCGTCAGTTTTTGGATTTCATCCAGTTGACGGCGACTCTCGTCTTCGCCGGTCTCATGCGCCTTGGTAGCCTCTTTTACCTCGTCGTTTCCGACTTTCCGCGCATGGCGCAGCGAAACCCTACCGTCCTCCGCCATCTGGTGGAGGAGCTTCGCGAATTCCTTTCGGCGTTCCTCGTTCAAGGGGGGCACCGGAATCCGGATGATGTTTCCGTCGTTCGCTGGATTGAAGCCGAGATCCGCCGCCTGGATGGCGCGCTCGATGTCGGGCAGGAGCGTCTTGTCAAAAGGCTGGACGACCAGGAGCGATGCCCCCGGCGTGCCGATGGTGGCCACCTGGTTGAGCGGCATTTTGGACCCGTAGGCATCGACCTTCACGGTATCGAGCAGCGCTGGCGTGGCCTTTCCCGTGCGCACCGTCTGGAAGTCCCGACGCACAGCCTCGACCGCCTCCTCCATCCGTACTTTGGCATTTTCCAAAGACATGACCACCCCATTGCATCGGGTTTACTTCCGGATCGGGACGCCGTGCCGGAGACTCATGATACCAATGTGCCGACCCGGTCTCCTCGAATGGCGGCCGAAACAGCCCCCTGATCCTCGAGATTGAGGACGATTATCGGAAGGTCGTTTTCCTTACAAAGAGACACGGCGGCAACATCCATTACGGCCAATTCCCGCTGAACGACCTCTTGGAAAGTAATGGACGGGATGAACTCTGCCGAGGGGTCTTGCGTGGGGTCTGCGCTGTAAACCCCTTTGACTTTCGTGGCTTTGATGACCACCTGAGAGCCCATTTCGATCGCTCTCAGCGCAGCCGCCGTGTCGGTCGAAAAATACGGATTTCCGGTCCCCCCGGCGAAGAGCACGACTCTTCCCTTCTCCATATGCCGCAGAGCCTTCCGCCGGATATAGGGCTCCGCGACCTCCTCCATACGGATTGCCGTCATGACTCGCGTCGCCACCCTCTTATGCTCAAGCAAATCCTGAACCGCCAGAGCGTTGATAACGGTAGCCAACATGCCCATGTAGTCCGCCTGGACCCGGTCCATCCCCTTCTGGCTGGCCAACGCCCCCCGGACGATGTTGCCCCCCCCAATGACCACACCGAGGCTGACGCCCATCTCGTGCACGGCCATTATTTCATCCGTGAGCAGGTCCACCACGTATGGCTCGATGCCGAACCCTTGCTTCCCGGCCAGCGCCTCGCCGGACAGCTTGAGTAAGACCCTTCCGTACTTCGGATCCTTAGTCGCATTCTTGCCGGTTTTCGGATTCACTCACCCACCTTGAAACGCATAAATCGTGCAACTTCTATTTTCTCTCCGGTCTTGGCCGAAATCTCTGTGATCAAATCTCCGACCGTCTGATCGGGATTCTTCACGAAGGGCTGCGCAAGAAGCGTGCTCTCCTTGAAAAACTTGTTGAGCTTACCGTCGACGATCTTCCCCGCGATGTTGTCAGGTTTACCCTCTTCCTTCACCTGCTGCTCATACACTTGTCGCTCGCGCGCGACCACATCCTCAGGAATATCCTCCGGACTCACTGAAATGGGAGCTTGCGAGGCGATGTGCAGCGCGATCTCCTTGGCCAACCCCTGGAAGTCGTCCGTCTTGGCTACGAAATCGGTCTCACAGTTCAACTCGACGATGACCGCGGTGCGATTATCGAAGTGCACGTAGGACCCGATCGTACCCTCGTTAGCGGATTTCTTCGCACGCTTCGCGGCCTTCGCCGCGCCCTTCGCACGCAACAGGTCGATGGCCGCCTCAATGTCTCCGCCGGCTTCCGTCAGAGCCTTCTTGCAATCCATCATGCCCGCACCGGTACGGTCCCGGAGGGCCTTCACGTCTTTCGCAGAAATCGACATCGTGTTGTCCTTCACTCGCTCATTTGATAGTCCACCTACAAAAAAAAGGCGGGAGCCCCTAATCGCTCCGCCTCTCTCCGCCCCCACCACGGGGGCAGGAACACA
>CAUZVZ010000145.1:0-6799 GCA_963583605.1 Gemmatimonadales bacterium UBA6960 | reverse complement strand
CACGCGCCGTGGAATGTTCCGGATGTTGGCCCGCCTGGATCGCCGCGGCCGGGGCGTGCTCACGGCGGTGCAGGAGGCCCTGGCGGGGAGGACGGAGCGAGAGCCCGCCATGGAGCTGAGATCACGGATCCAGGAGCGGGTGTGTCCGGCGCTCGAGGAGGCCAGGGCTCAGCTTACGCTGTTCCTCGACTCGTTGGAGCCGCTTCTGCCCCTCGACGCGATGGGCGCAGTGCGGATCGGTATTGCCGAGATACCCGAGCCCGTGTCCCACCCCGGCGTACGGGAGCGCCTCGATGGGGTGACCACGGCATTTCGAGCACTGGGACGGGAACTGCGCGATGTGCGGGAGCGCCTAGAGGACCACGACACGTTGGCTGAGGGGTTGGAGGGACGCCTCTTGGACTTACGAAGTGGAGAACGTCGTTTGATGGACTCGGCCCTCACGCTGAATACCGTTCTCGATGCTGAGGAGGGCGAGGAACGCTTCGTGCGTTGGCTGGAGTGGCGGGGCAAGGCTCGGGGAAAGAACCGGAATCTCGTGATCGCCTCCGCACCCATCGAAGTGGGTGACCTCCTCCGAGAGCACCTCTTCGAAAGGGTCGACACCGCCGCCCTGACTTCCGCGACCCTTGCGACGAAGGAGTCTTTCGACTTCCTCCGGAGCCGGATCGGATTAAGAGATGAGGATCTATTCAAATCTGATGTAAAACTAGAGGTAAGAGAGTCGATCATACACTCGCCCTTTAAGTTCGACGAACAAACATTATTGATAGTCCCAACGGATCTTCCCGACGTCAATGAGCCCGGTGGGGCGTTCGAGGAGGCGACGGCTGATGTCGTTCGGGAGGCCTGCACCATCTCCGGCGGGGGGACCTTCGTGCTGTTCACGTCCCATCGCGCGCTTCGCAGGGTCTCGGAACTATTGCGCGAGGACGGGGCGGTGCGATGGCCGCTCTTTGTCCAGGGTGAGGACACTCGGGCCCGCTTGTTGGAGCGCTTCGTCGAGTCGGGGTCGGGCATACTGCTCGGCACGGCATCGTTCTGGGAGGGCGTGGACGTACCGGGGCGGGCCCTGAGGGGACTCATCATTCAGCGGCTGCCGTTCAAGGTCCCGACCGAGCCCATAACCGCGGCGAGGATCGAGGCGATCGAACGCCGGGGGGGAAGCTCGTTCGGTGAGTTCGTGCTTCCGCTCGCAGCGCTGAAGCTCAAGCAGGGCTTCGGTCGGTTGGTGCGATCCCGCCAGGATCGCGGCGCGATACTGATCCTCGACGATCGCATCGTCCACAAGAGCTACGGGACCTACCTCCGTGAGTCGTTACCGCCCGCTCCCATGAAAAAAGGACCGTGGACCGACCTGGTCCGGTTCCTCAGGGAGTTCTATGCTGAGGGTGGGGTGGCTGGCGAATAGCTGCGACCATAGATTCTGCTGGTCGCCTGGGTTTTACCCGGTCTTGTGTACTTTCATGACGGATGACGTATGGCTCGCGTTTTGGGCATCATGGCGGGTGTCGGGATTCTTGTTCTGGCGGGTTTCGCTTGGGGTGATTCTGCGGCCGGTTGGTCCGCCGGCCATTCCGATATCGGCTTCTGGTGGGCCGTAATTGCCGCGTTTCTCACCATAGCGGGGGTGGGGGCGATGGTTGGCACATGGCTGCACACCCAGCCGGTTGAGGAATGACGGTAGGGCCCCGCGTTCAATGACTCTTCCTCCCACAAAAATCGTATGCGTGGGCAAGAACTTCCATGCACACGCGGCTGAGCTTGGTGGTACCGTCCCCTCGGAGCCGTTGATCTTCCTGAAACCGCCGTCGAGCATCATCGCGTCGGGTGACGCCATCGTGATGCCGCAGGGCGTTGGGCGGGTCGATTACGAAGGGGAAATCGCGGTACGGATCGGTACGAGGGCTCGACACGTTTCGGAGGCTGAGGCTTGGAGCGTGGTCGACGGGGTCCTCCCGCTGAACGACGTGACGGCGCGCGACCTTCAGAAGGCGGACGACCAGTGGTCGAGGGCCAAGGGGTTCGACACGTTTTGCCCGATCGGCACGGCGTCTACGGTATCCTCCGAGGATTTTCCCGGGATCACGCTTGTCACCCGGGTGAACGGCGAGGAGCGTCAGCGGGCGCAGGCATCGGACATGGTGTTTTCGATCCCCAACCTCATCGCCTACATCACCCGCGTCATGACGCTGGAGCCGGGGGACATCGTGACACCGGGCACGCCTGAGGGCGTCGGCTCGCTTTCGCCCGGGGATGAAGTGGAGGTCGAGCTGGTGGGCCTCGATATCCTCCGCAATCCGGTCGAGGGAGAAGGGGACGTTGGCTCCTGAGTGGAGCCGGCGGTTTGAGAACCTACCCGGGTACCCGCTGACCGGGATTCCAGAGGCCAGGAAGCGACTGGAGGCCGCAGGCGTCGACGTCATCGATCTCGGAGTCGGGGACGCCGACCTGGATCCCCCCCCTGAGGCCGTCCGCAGGTTGGGTGAGGCTGCGTCGGAACGAAGCATGTCCCGGTACGCCTTTCAGGTGGGTTTGCCGGACCTCCGGGAAGCCATCGCAACGTGGATGAACAAACGCTTCGGCGTGAGCCTCGACCCCTACGCCGAAATCCTTCCGCTCATGGGCTCCAAGGAGGGTATCGCCAAGCTACCGCTGGCTTTTCTAGATCCGGGGGATGCCGCTGTCATTCCAGATCCCGGATACCAGGCCTACCAGGGCGGCGTCATCTTGGCCGGGGGGCAAGCGTACCTTGTACCATTGCGTTCGGAGAACGACTTCCTGATCCCGCTCGACGAAATCCCGGACGATGTGCGGTCCCGCCTTCGACTGATGTATCTCAACTATCCGAACAATCCGACTACGGCGACGGCGCCGCTCGCATACCTCGGCGACGCAGTGAATTTTTGCCGGGAGCAGGATGCGGTGTTGGTCTACGATCACGCGTACAGCGAAATCGCATTTGACGGCTATCGTCCACCGAGCATCTTGGAGGTTGAGGGGGCCGACGGGGTCGCGCTCGAATTTCACTCTTTTTCCAAGACTTACAACATGACCGGGTGGCGGCTGGGGTGGGTCGCCGGGAACGCGGATCTAATCGAGAGCCTTACGAGGGTAAAGACGTTCATGGATACGGGGGTCTTCAAGGCGGTCCAGGCTGCCGGAACCGCTGCGCTTGCGACGTACGAGCGCTGGGTGCCGGGAAACGTGGCCCGCTTTCAGGCCCGCCGGGACGTGGCAGTCGAGGGATTGGTTCAAGCCGGATTCACCGTCACTGAACCGAAAGCCACGATGTACCTCTGGGTTCCGGTACCCGACGGTGGGTCTTCGCTGGCCTTCGCCGGACGGGCGCTGGAGGAGGAGGGGGTCGTCGTGCTTCCGGGCGCCGCGCTCGGTGAGGGAGGAGAGGGATTTTTCCGGATCGCCCTGACCGTAGACGAGGAGCGGATGAGAGAGGCGGCTGCACGGTTGGGAAGGCTCGTGGTGGGGTAAGAAGGCCCTGTTCCTTGGGCTCCTTAGGGAGGAACCGCCCAGCTAAGGGGGGTTAGTACGGAGATGAAAGCGCCTATGAAGCCCGACCGCTCTCCGGAGCGGTACGCGCACAAAGACTACGGCATGGCGCACCGACGCGCCCTCGCTGGACGCGCCCTCGCTGTAGGGATCGGTGCTTCGGCTGTCCTCCACCTCGTTGTCATCCTGCTCTATGGGGTGGTCGTCACCCAATGGGGCCCCGGGGAGACGCCCGTAGCCGTGCAGTCGGCTTCTGGGTTTACGAGTAACATGCGAGTCGTACGAGTGCTGGAGATCGCGCTTCCCGCCTTGACCCCTGAGCCCCCTGAGGAGCTTCTTGAGCCGACCGCTGAAGCGCCGTCGGTCTCCAATGTCGGCCCGCCTGTTTCGGGAGATTTCGATCTCGATGAGCTCCGGAGGGGTCGTAGTGCCGCCGAAGTCTTGCGGGTGACGAGCTCTGACACTCGACTCTGGCGTGAAGCGATGCCGGAACTCTTCGAGCTCACCGAGGCCGAGAGGATGGAACTCGAGTTGGCCGGGCGACTCGAGGAGTGGGCCGACTCGGTAGCTGAAGTCGTCGCTGCCGAGTATGCGCTTACCGACTGGACCACGACCGATGACCAGGGGCGAAGGTGGGGCGTCTCGCCGGGACAGCTCCACCTGGGCGACATCACGCTTCCACTGCCGTTCTACTTCAGCGGGAACTCCTTGCAACGAGAGGCGGCCGCGCGCCGCGCATGGGAGGACCAGGACATCCTCAACGGCGCCGCCACTCAAGCGCTGAGATCGAGTTGGAGAGAACGCGCCGAAGCCATTCGGACGCGGCGACAGCGCGTTCGGGACGAGACCGCCGCAGCACCCGCAGCACCCGCAGCACCTGAGGTGACCGAAGCGTCCCCAGCGACCGAAGCGTCCGACACGACCGGTACTCCCGGCAGATAGGATTCCCCCAATGATAGGAGCGACCGTGGCCGACGCGCTGCCACCGCGCTTGAACCCTAAGACCATCGAAGAGCCTCTCTACCGTTCCTGGAGTGAGGCCGGGTACTTCCACGTCGATCCCGGGTCGGTGAAGTCCGACGGCCAGGAGCCGTACGTCGTCGTGATCCCTCCCCCCAATGTGACGGACGTGCTTCACATGGGTCACGGTCTCAACAACACGATCCAGGACGTGCTGGTCCGATGGCGGCGAATGCAAGGTCGCGCCTCACTCTGGGTACCCGGGACCGACCACGCGGGGATCGCGACGCAGAACGTCGTTGAAAGGAGATTGGCGAAGGAGGGGAGCACGCGGCACGACCTGGGTCGCCCAGCCTTCGTCGAACGGGTTTGGGAGCACGTGAAGGGGAAGGGGGGCCAGATCCTGGAGCAGCTCAAGGTGATCGGGGCGAGCTGCGACTGGGAGCGTACGCGCTTCACGTTGGACGAGGGGCTCAGCAAGGCGGTCCGCGAGGTTTTCGTGCGCCTCTACGAGAAGGATCTGATCTACCGGGGGGAGTACATCATCAATTGGTGCCCCCGTTGCCTGACCGCGCTCTCGAACGAAGAGGCCGAAGCTGAGGAGTCCGAGGGAAGGCTCTACCACTTGCGGTATCCGCTTGCTGCAGCGGCGCAGAACAGTGCCGCGCAAGCTGCCGAAGCGGCCCAGGTGGCGGCAGGAGAGTCCGGCGGAGAGTCCGCCATCGGCCAATTTCCAGACGGGCGGTGGTACATCACCGTGTCGACGACTCGGCCCGAAACCATGCTCGGGGACACCGGCGTGGCGGTGAGCCCCAGGGACGAGCGTTACGCTGCTCTGGTCGGCGCCGACGTCGAACTCCCCCTCACTGGGCGGACCATCCCGATCATCGCGGATGAGCTGGTGGATCCAGGGTTCGGCTCAGGTATGGTGAAGGTCACGCCCGCGCACGATCCGAACGACTTCGAGATGGCTCAGAGGAGCGGCCTGTCGATACTCGACGTGATGACGGACGAAGCGACGATGAATGAGGAGGTGCCGGAGGCGTTCCGCGGGCTCGATCGATTCGAGGCACGCAGGAGGGTCGTCGCCGAATTCGAGGCGCTCAGTCTCTACGGCGGTGAGGAGGTCCACCGTCACTCAGTACCTCATTGCTATCGCTGCCACACCGTCGTGGAGCCGCGCTTGAGTCTACAATGGTTCGTGCGCATGAAGCCCCTCGCTGAGCCTGCGCTCGAGGCGTCGAGGAACGGGACCATCTCCTTTACCCCGTCGCATTGGAAGAAGGTCTACGAGGCCTGGATGGAGAACATCCGGGACTGGTGCATCTCGCGACAGCTGTGGTGGGGTCACCGCATTCCGGTGTGGTACTGTCAGTCCTGCGAGGCCACGATCGTCGCACGGGATGATCCCGACCAGTGCACATCGTGCGGCGGCACGGATCTAGAGCAGGATCCGGACGTGCTCGACACCTGGTTCTCCTCCTGGTTGTGGCCCTTTTCCGTGTTTGGGTGGCCGGAGGAGACGGAGGACCTCAGGGCGTTCTACCCCACGCACGACATGGTGACCAATCCGGATATCCTGTTCTTCTGGGTGGCCCGCATGGTCATGGCCGGATACGAGTTCATGGGAGAAGCGCCCTTCACCCAGGTATTTTTGCACGGCACGGTCCGGGACAAGCTGGGGCGTCGGATGTCGAAGTCCCTCGGCAACGGCGTCGATCCCCTCGAAGTCGTCGACCTCTTTGGCGCGGACGCCCTCCGGTTTGCGCTCCTTTCGTCGGCGGCCGTCGGAACGGACATCCAACTCGATCACGAGGACCTCGAAGCGTCTTTCTCGCCGGGCCGCAACTTCGCCAACAAGCTTTGGAACGCCGGTCGCTTCGCCTTAATGTCGCTGGGCGACGATCCCGTCCCCACCGTGGCCGACGTAGGCGGCTCACTGGAGCTCGAGGACCGTTGGATTCTGTCGCGCCTCCAACGGACGACCGAGGAGGTGAGCGAGGGACTCGAGCGCTTTCGACTCCACGACGTGTCGGACCGGCTCTATCACTTCGTATGGGGAGATTTCGCCGATTGGTATTTGGAGCTGGTAAAGCCCCGAATGATGGGGAAGTCCGGGGACGACAGCTTGCAGGCGGCGCGGGCCACACTCGTGGCGGTGCTCGACGGCGTCCTTCGCTTGCTGCACCCGCTCACCCCCTTTGTCACGTCCGCCCTGTGGGAACGGCTACCGTGGCCCGCGGGAGTCAATCGGCCGGAGGCCTTGATTGTCGCGCCCTGGCCGGAGGTGGTCCCCACGCTGGTCGACGAGGACTCTGAGAGACGCCTG
>CAUZVZ010000144.1:0-6810 GCA_963583605.1 Gemmatimonadales bacterium UBA6960 | reverse complement strand
CGATCAGTGCCAAGTAGTCGACTACCTGGGTCGCCGGAATGCCGAATTTTTCGTGAGCATTTCGCTCGTCCACCCATTCAGCTGCCACACCCGTGCGTCCGCCCCGCCCTGGATTCAAGAGGTGGATGCCGGGCCCCACGAGTTGATAGAGATCCTTGTCGCCGGAAACGATGACGGCCTCGAGTCCCGCATCTCTCGCCTTGATCGCGAGCGTGCCGATCACGTCATCCGCCTCGTAACCGTCCAACTGGACGAGGGCGTCATTGAACGCCGCCACGAGCTCTCGCACGCGGGGTAAGCTGGCCCTGAGCTCGTCGGGCATCTTCTCCCGGGTGGCCTTGTACTCCGGGAAAACCTGTTCCCGGTGGCTATTTCCCGCGTCGAACACAACCGCGAGATAATCGGGCTGGTACTTGTCACGGATCTCGACCAGGAAATTCGCGAACCCGAAGGGGGCGGACGTGTTCTCACCCTTGGAGTTGGTGAGCGGGCGGTTGATGAAGGCGAAGAACGCCCGATAGATCAGTGCGTAGGCATCGATAAGGAAGAGGCGGGGCAGATTCTTGGGTGGGACGTCCATCGGCTAGGTCCGCGAATCACAGAACTGTAGGTGGTGGGAACTCGTGGATCGACGAACTTAGGCGTCCCCCGAAGGCAGGGCCACATGGTGGGGGAAGACATCTAGTTGGAGTTCAGCAAAACGCCCCAGGGATGTTCTCCACCCCGGGGCGCCTTCATCGGTCGCGACGGTGTCAGGCCATGACTACGTTTGAGGCCTGGTAGCCGTTTTCGGTCTCCGTTAACTCGAACTCCACTTCCTCGCCCTCTGTGAGGGTGCGAAAGCCATCGGTCACGATGGCTGAGAAGTGGACGAACAGGTCATCGCCCTCCGGGCGGGCAATGAATCCATACCCTCTTGAATCGTTGAACCATTTAACGGTCCCTTTGGACATGCGGCCTACTCCTTCCGCGGCATGAAACAATGGTTCGCCACGCCCAAGACGCTGCGTCCGACCGTGAGCCGTGACCGGGTCTGGCGACCCGCACATTAGGTTATGGACCCGACCGGGTGGCCGTCAAGAAATTCGTCTGAAAGGCCCCGAAAAAGCTAGTCGTCTCCGTAAAGAAACTGGTAGAGCCCGAAGTTGCGCGTGATGTTCTTCACGTATCCCCGGGTCTCGTCGAAGGGAATTCGCTCCGTGAATCGAAGGAGATCCTCGAACTCCGGAAACTGTCTCCAACGGCGTGCTCGTGTGGGGCCGGCATTATATGCGGACAACACCAGCGGCAGTTTGCCATCGGAGTAACGCAGTTCCATGTCGAGCCAGAACCTCGTTCCCAAATGGAGGTTGATTTCCGCGGTCTCGAGACTCTCGGCCGTGAACCCCCGGAGTCCCTGACTTCGAGCGACCTCCCGCCCAGTCGCCGGCATCACTTGCATGAGGCCGATGGCTCCCGCCGGCGAATAGATGGCCGGCGTGAACGCCGATTCCTGCCGAATCAGAGCCGCCAGAAAGAGTGGATCGATGTTGCGCTCGGACGCCTCTCTGGTCACGAGTTCCCGATAGGGAAACGGATACAGTACGCGAAGGAGACGTTTCGTCTGCGGGGCCCCATCCGCCAGCAGACCCTGCCCAAGTCTGATCCCCGTGATGGAGAACCCCCGCTCGATCAACGCGTCGGCCAAATCGAGACTCTCCGGAACCGATCCCTCAGCCCGAGCCCTGAGCGCATCGATGTGGGCCTCCACTCCTGCGTCGAGGCCCGCAGCAACGAGCAGATCAAGCGTCTTCAAGTCGTCGCGGAGCCACGGTCTCGGCGCGGGGACGGGTCCAGCCGGCACATCGGGGCGGAAGGGCTCCTGGAGGAGATCGAACGCGAGCACGCCGTAGTAGGACAGGACGTCTCGGGCTCGTATCTCGCTCAAGTACTCCTGGGCGTCCTCGTCGCGGCCAAGGGCCCCCAAGCTTCGAGCCACCCAATAGCTGGCCTCTGCCCAGCGCTGCCCGTTGGGGAATTCCTCGAGGTAGCTACGGAACACCTCGGCAGCCGCCTGCTCGTCGTTCTGTTGAAGATGGATCTGGCCGAGTCGCATGCGAGCCAGACCCGCCGAAGAGTGCGACGTACCCGTCGCGATCGCTCGCTCGAAACCAGCGGCCGCTTCCGCGTACGAACCGCGCGATAGCGCAGCGTTGGCCCGAGACACGACAAGATCGACCGCCTCTCGACTCTCCGGGTAGCGCTCGATAATCCATCCCTGGATCGTTCGAACCGCATCTCGCCGGCCCTGCCGGTTCCGAGCCCGCTGCCATTCTCCGAGAACGCGAAGCTCGAAATCAGGGTCGTCGGTCTCGACCAGTTTTCTGAACTCCCCGACCGCCGCTTCATGCCTACCGACCGCTGAAAGCAGCCGTGCACGAGCCAACAGAACGGTGGGTTCGGGCTGGACTGTCGCCGGTAACGCGGCCAAGTGCCGCTCATAGGCTTGAAGCGCCTGGTGATTTTCCCTTACCCGGTCCAGGACCCTGGCCGACCGCAGAGCCTGCTCCGCCTCCACGGTGCCGGTCCGTAGAACGCCCCACGCCGCCCTCGGCCCACTCGCCCCTCGTGAGGAGGCGTCCAACGACGCCTGGTACGCCGCGTGCGCTGCTGCCACATCTCCCTTGCCCTCGGCCAAGGCACCGATGGCCTCCAGCGCCTCACCACGCTGGGCGGCGCTCAGATCCGCGCTGACCAACTCCTCATAGCGCTCCAGGGCGCGGGCCGTGTCTCCGACCACCAGCAGGGCACGAGGTTCGAGATCCCACGCCATATCAGCGATGACGGAGTCCCCTCTGATCAGGGGGAGAATCCGTAACGTCTGTTCCCCGTTGCCCTCTTCAAGTGAGTTGCGGGCCAACTGCAAGACCGTCCATTTCGCCAACTCTGGCGAATGTCGGCCCGCCACTTCCAACGCCCTAAGCATCGGCACCCAAAGGCCGGCCTGCGCCGCGACCTGCGCCTCCCGGGAAGCCGCCCATGGAGCTTCCGACGTGATCACTCCGGTCGACCTGAAGATTTCGTATTGTTGAGCCGCCTCATCCCATCGCTCTGCCGCCTCGAGCGCACGCGCCAGCAGCAGCCTACCCTCGCCGCCTCCGATCCCGTCGAGCCAGTCGGCCCCCTCCAACCCCGCAAGCACATCGTCCCAATTCTTCCAGCCTGCGTCGGCACGGGCGAGCAGGAGCAACTCGGCGGAGTTCAGGACGGCTCCTTCGGATCTGAGCTCTCGCAGTATCTGGCTGGCGTGCCAATACCTTCCTGCCTCGAACTCGACTCTGGCCGAGTCTACCGTAGGATCGGGAGCATACGTGCGATCGGAGAGCGCATCCGAGGATCGAATACCGCCATACCATCCGTCTACACCAGCAGGCCGCATGTCCAGGCCAGACGGGGAGTCCGCGAAGGAGGAAACCGTCGGAACGCCTGCCCACAGCGTCAAGACAACTAGGATCGACCCGAGGAATTTCACCGAACAGCACCACCCACCGCGAAGGGAGTCCGGAAACAGATACTACACTCCGGAAATGGTTATAAAAGGCGACTATCTACTGATACTGCCACCTTTTAATAATACTACAAATCCAAGGCCTCCGCCGCGTAACAGTTGGAGGAAATCGGGCCGGAAGATCCCCTGGAAATAGAAAAAGGGGCCACCCTTTCGGGTGACCCCTTTTATCGTACCCACGCGCTTGCTACGTCCGCGCGCGATCCGCCTCCATGGCGTGGAGCATGTCGATCATCTTCTGAGCCGACTCTTCCATGTCGATGACCAGACTGTCGATACGCGCCACGAAATAGTTGTGCGAGATGCTCACCGGAATCGCGATGACGAGTCCCGCCGCAGTCGTGAGCAACGCCACCTTGATCCCGCCGGCAACCAATGTGGCCTCAACCTCGCCCGCAGCCTCGATGGATTGGAAAGCAATGATCATTCCAATCACGGTCCCCAAGAAGCCAAGGAGCGGAGCCACGTTGGTGAGCGTAGCCAGAACCACCAGCAACGACTCCAGCTTGCTCAACTCGATGAGACCCTGGTTCTCGATCGCCTTCATCACCCGCTCCGTGCCTTCTTCATGCCGGTCCAAGCCGGCATAGAGGATTTTTGCGGCAGGTGCATCTGAGTTCCGGGTCGCCTCAAGTGCCTCGTCGATGCGGTGCTCCTCCAGGAGCCCGTCGACCTCAGCCAAAATCTTTTTCGTCTTCGACGACTTGGCGAGGAGGTCGAAGAACTTCCACAAGATGACGACGAAGCCGATGACCACACAGATAGCCAAGGGCACGCGCATGAATCCCATGTCCTCCCACAGCCCGGCTGCCTGCTCTGACAGAGTCAGATCCGGGGCATCTACCCCCGGGATCTGCAGCAGCGCACCATAAACACGCGTAACACCTACCAAGAGGACCTCCAGCAAGAAATTCTAGAAAGGTTGGGGGTCGCCACTGAAGGCGACAGTTCTCAATTTTCAGAAGTCCGAACCTGCCGCTGCCCGACTACCCTGTCAAGCCCTGCCCGCCGGTATCGGATTCTTGATGCAGGCGGCCAGGTGACCCGGCGCCTTCTCCTCCAACAGAGGCACGGCGCTCTGGCACTCCTCGTCCTTCCCGGGGTGGGGGCATCGCGCGTAGAACGGGCATCCCGATGGTGGCCGAATCGGACTCGGCACATCCCCGGACAATCTGATGCGCTCGCGCGTCGGCCCCGCCTGCGGATCGCGTCTCGGAGCCGCTGACAGCAGCGCCCGCGTATACGGATGACGTGGGTTCTTGTACAGCTCCTCAGCCGCAGTCATCTCGACGATCTTGCCGAGATACATGACCGCCACGCGATCGCTCATATACTCGACGACAGCGAGGTCGTGAGCGATAAAGAGGTATGTGAGGCCGAGGTCCCTCTGGAGATCCCGGAGAAGATTGATGACCTGGGCCTGGACGGATACGTCGAGCGCCGACACCGGCTCATCGCAGACGATGAACTCCGGCTCAACGGCCAGTGCTCGGGCGATCCCGATGCGTTGCCTCTGGCCGCCACTGAACTCGTGCGGATAACGGCCCGCGTGCTCCGCGTGTAGGCCCACCATGTCGAGTAGCTCGCGAACACGGGCCGAACGATCCACACCGGTCTCGCCCAACCCGTGTACCTTGAGAACCTCGGCGAGCATACCGCCGACCGTCATTCGCGGATTGAGCGACCCGAAGGGATCCTGGAAGACGATCTGGGCGCGTCGACGAAATTCTCTAAACTGGGCACGATCGAACTCCTCGAGGTCCTGCCCGTCATAGAACAGACGGCCGCTCGTCGGCTCGATGAGACGGAGGATGGCTCGGCCGGTGGTGGACTTTCCACAACCCGACTCTCCAACGAGTCCGAGCGTCTCCCCACGTTGGAGCCGGAAGCTCACGCCATCCACCGCCCTGACCTGCGCCACACTTCGGCCCAGAACGCCGCGATGGACGGGGAAATACTTCCTCAGGTCCTGAACGTCGAGAAGCACATCGGCGTCGAACGCGCCGTGCCCCTCCACATTGGACGTTACGTCGACGGCTGAGGTCACGTCGGCTCTCCAGCCAGCCCGCTTGAGGAATCATCGGGATCGACAAGCCAACACCTCGCCGACCGGCTCGAACCTGCGTCCACAGGCAACAGATCCGGCGCCGACTCCGCGCAACGCTCCCATGCAAAGGAACAGCGGTCCCGAAATCGACATCCGTCCGGCCAATCCACCGCACTCGGCACGGTGCCCGGAATGGGGTTCAGGCGGACGTCACGGTCCCCGATCCCAGGAAGAGAAGCCAGCAACCCCTGTGTGTAAGGATGCTCGGGGCGGGTCAGGATCTCCTCTGTCGTCCCCGTCTCCACAATCTGGCCACCGTACATGACCACCACCCGATCGCACACCTCCGCGATGACCCCGAGGTCGTGCGTAATGAGGAGGAGAGCCATCCCATGTTTACGCTGCAAGCTCACGAGCAAATCCAGGATCTGCGCCTGAATCGTCACGTCGAGCGCCGTGGTCGGCTCATCGGCGATCAATAAACGCGGCTCACAGGAGAGAGCGATAGCGATCATGACCCGCTGGAGCATTCCACCCGACATCTGATGTGGATAGGCATCGAAGCGCTGATCGGGATCCGGGATCCCGACCTCCGCGAGAAGGGCCACTCCCGTCGCGCGAGCATCCCGCTTGTTCAAGCCACGGTGTAGCCTGAGCACCTCCTCGATCTGGTGCCCCACCGTGAGAACCGGATTCAGTGAAGTCATCGGCTCCTGAAAGATCATCGAGATCGCATTGCCGCGAATCTCGCGGAGCCGAGCAGGCTTTACTTCCAGCAGTTCCTCGTCGTTGAAGCGGATGGAGCTGCCCACCACAATCTCACCGGGCGGCGAAGGGATCAGCCCCAAGACCGAGAGCGCCGTCACGGTCTTGCCGCACCCCGACTCCCCGACGATGCCCAACGTCTCTCCCGTTCCGACCTGGAGGGACACGCCGTCAACCGCCCGGGCCACGCCTGCGTCCGTCGTGAAGTACGTACGGAGATCCGTCACCTCGAGAAGAGGCATCAGGTCCTCAGGCGCGGGTCGAGGGCGTCTCTCAGCCCATCCCCGACCAGGTTGAACGCCACCACGGTGAGCACGATCGCCAGACCCGAAAATGTGGATATCCACCAAGCGTCGAGCAGATAACCACGGCCGTCCGATACCATGGACCCCCATGAAGGTGTGGGAGGCTGAAGACCGAGACCGAGGAAAGAAAGTCCGGCCTCCAGCAC
>CAUZVZ010000143.1:0-6816 GCA_963583605.1 Gemmatimonadales bacterium UBA6960 | reverse complement strand
ACCAGGGCGACCCAGATCGACCACCCGTATCTCTCTGTCAGGATCTCGCCGAGGCTCCTAGCCTCCGACCCGGTCGATGCCGCTCCGATGCGCACGCGACGGAACTGCCGGCCCTCCACTTCCTGGTCGACGGTCCAGGCTGGAAGACCCAGGTTGGCCAGCCGGTCCCTCTGCACGACTGCGGAGTCGGGATTCAGGAAAGCTCCCATCTGGACGGTGTAGAGGGGACCGCTGATGGGCTCAGGTTCGGGCTCGGGCGTCGCCTGAGCGACAGGCGACGGCGGTGGCTGGACCTGTTCCTGGGGCTGCTGCTCATGGATCGGCTCATCGTCACCGACGCAGGCCACTACGGTCAGGATGAGCCCAAATATCGGGATCAATCGCCAATGCATGTCTCGTCTCCTTCAAGTTGTCGGAGAAGAAGGGTGCCTCCGAGTCTGTACGATCCGCACGCACCCGTCCATAGGCGATGAAGAGTTCGGTCGATGACCTGAACACGGACCGATTGGAATTGAGCCGCGACGGGGAGGGGAGAAAAGGCTATCGCGAGCAGGATCAGAGAGCGACGCATCGGGCACCTCATTGCGAGAGGTGGGGGAGGCCATGCGCAAACTGCTTAACTGCGGCGCATCGCGCCATTCCTGCTTCGTCGAGGATCGGTTCCTGGGCAGGACGGGGCCAGTCACGTTGGGTGAGGTCGTTCTGGGCACGCACATTCCCTTGCTCGGCGGCCAGTCGATACCAGTGTGCCGCCTCCGCATCAATCCCCTTGGGGATAACTGCTAGAGCGAGCACGAGAAGTAGGGCTTTTTTCATGAGCAGGTCAGTAGCTCGCCAACTCGCCCACCTCGGCCTCGACCGCTTCGAGAACATCGAGGTTCTTCACCGCCGCACGCATGGCGTTGTGGTCAGTGTGGAGGGGGCGATCCTCATCCAAGTATTCGACGTGGAGGCGGACCGCGGCATGCGCGGCCCTGGTCCCCCTCCCCGGAGTGTAATCACGGAGATCGAGACCCTGTGCAGCAGCGATCAGCTCAATGCCAAGAATGCCATACGCCAGATCGAGTATCTGCCGAGTCTTGAGCGCGGAGTTCATCCCCATAGAGACAAAATCCTCTTGATCCGCAGCCGCCGGAATCGACTCGAAGTAGGCGGGTGCGGAGAGCATCTTCTGCTCGACGATTTGCGTGTCCGCAGTGTACTGGCTCAACATTAGACCCGAGTACATCCCCGCACCTTCGGTGAGAAACGGCGGGAGACCCTCGCTCAAGGCAGGGTTGGTCAGCCGATTCATCCTGCGCTCCGAGAGTACACTCACCATGGTGACGACCGCACCGAGGGTGTCGATAGGAAGGCTCACCGGAGTACCCTGGAAATTCGCGCCGGTCAGCACGATCCCGTCTTCCGGAAGGAAGATGGGATTGTCCCCAACGCCATTGGCCTCGATCTCGATTTGCTCTCGGGTCCAACGCATTTGGTCCCGGGCCGCACCGATCACCTGTGGGGTCGATCGCATGCTGTAGGCGTCCTGTACCTTCACGGACTCTTTTCCAGTCAGAAGGTCCGAACCCTCGACGATTCTCCGAAGATTGGAGGCACTCGTCATGGCTCCCCTGAAACCACGTAGCTCATGTACCCGGGCATCGTACGGCTTCATGTTCGCCTTCAACGCCTCGAGAGACATCGCGGCAGCGATCTCTGCCTGTTTGAGCCACCGCTCGGCATCGTACACCGCGAGGGCCCCGATCCCGTTGAGGACATTCGAGCCGTTGATCACGGCGAGTCCGTCCCTGGCCTTCAGGCCTGGAACAGCAATACCCGCGCGGTCCATCGCCACACCGCCCGGGAGTCGCTCATCCTTGTAGAACGCTTCCCCTTCTCCCATCAGCAAAAGCGCTACCTGGCCCATGGGTGCCAGATCTCCGCTGGCACCCACCGATCCTTTCGCACACACGACCGGAGTCAGGCCCTTGTTGAGCATTTCGATGAGGGTATGCGTGATCTCCAACCTGCAGCCAGAGTGGCCGTGAGCATGCACGTTGGTTCGAAGTAGCATAGCTGCACGGATATGATCGACCGGTGCAGGCTCACCGATTCCGGCGGCGTGATTGTAGATCAGGTAGCGCTGGAACTGCCGGATCTGGTCATCATCGAGCACGACCTCGGAGAACTCCCCAATCCCGGTATTGACGCCATACATAATCTCGCCAGCCCCGAGACGCTCTTCGATGAAGCCCCGACAACGCTGGATACGGGTGACTGCATCTGGGTGGAGCGCTACCTTCTCGCCGCGACGTGCGACTGCCTCGATGTCCTCGATGGACAGAGATGAGCCCGTGATCTGGATCGCCACCGGAGTCTCCTCGCAATTGCTCGGGTCTGGATATGAGAGCTGAACCCGAGCGTGAACGCTCAGTCGCTCCCACCCACCCCGCTGCAACCATGTACTCCCGGTCCGCGTAGAACAAGTATGTGATGAGGCCGAGGCCGACGCCAGCTTTCCCACTCAGACGCGCAACTCAGGACGAGCAAAACACTGTCGGTAGGTGCGCTAGGAGGGCCGAGCCGGTAGAGGGGGGGGACTGGTAGCCTGACAGCGGCGTGTGGGCTAGCAGCAGACCGAAGGCGTCATTGGATTGGAGCCTAGCTGAGTGAGAATTCCCCTCGTGACCCGCTCCCGGTTTCTTCAGCTCATTGAGGATCAAGTCGTATCCGGGCGTATTAGCGGCCTGGGATGGGGTGCAGATTCCATGGCCGCACACCTTTAGCAGCACATTTTCCCTACCACGTCCACGACGCATCCACGGCTTTGACCGCCAACCCCAGCGCCTCGTGCTCGCGGTCCCGGCGGTCCGGCGCGTGGGCGGCCGGTGAGCGATGGCTCTGCACGACGATCACGAGTTCGCGAGAAGGGATGATGTACGTGCTCTGGCCCCCCGCGCCCGAGGCGTTGTAGGTGTCCGGGGGGAGGCTGGGGATCCGGCCGCCGCGCCCGGACTCGTCCGCGCTGTTCAGCCAGAAGAGGCCGCCGTAGTACGGGCGATCCCACGCAGGAGCCGGTGAGCTCACGAAGTCCACGAACTCCTCGGTCAGCAGACGCCTTCCGTTCCACAGGCCTCGCTGGAGGTACAGGAGGCCGAACCGCGCCCAGTTCCTGGCCGTCCCGAAGTTGTAGCCGGTGAGGAGGAAGTTGCCGTACGGGTCGGTCTCCAGAGTGAAGCGGCGAATCCCGATTTCGTCGAAGAGAGAGCGCTGCGGCCACGTGAGGTACTCCTCGCCGAGCTCGTTCTCCACGGTGCGCCGGACGATGTATCCGAGCGTCCACGGATCCGAGTTCCGGTAGCGGCCCACCGTGTTGGACGGAAACTCGGCGTCCCGGCTCACCGAGAACGCGAAGGCATCGATGGGCGCCACGTAGCCCAGGCGATGGTCCACCTGCCCCGGCACGAACGAGCGGGCCAGCTGCTCCGGAGTTGCGCCCGTGTTGCTGAAGCGGAGGCCGCTCGACATGCGCAGGAGGTCCGCGACCCTGATGGCCGCGCGCGGGTCCCCGTCCGTGTTCTGCCACGCGGGCACAGGAGCGGGTTGCCACAGCTCGAGGTTACCCATCTGGATCAGGCGCCCCACGAGGGTGGCGGTCATGCTCTTCGCCATCGACCAGCTTTCGAGTTGCATGTCCCGGTGCGCGCCAGTCCCGTACTCCTCGGCCACGATCCGTCCCCGATGCACCACGAGGAACGCCGCACGATTGTCGTCGGGGTTTCCGAAGAAGACGCCGACCGCCTCGGCGAGAAGCTCGGCATCGACATCGTCCGCCATCGGCTGGTCCGGGAGCGCGTCGCCCATCGGCCACGGAGTCGAGGCCGCGTCGGGAAGCGCGCTCGTGACCTCTCGAGGCGTGAAGAAGACGCCGTCCGTGTGGTCCGGGAGGATCACGCATCCCTGGTCGCCGAAGTGACGTGCCCGAGCTTCGACGCCTCCGTACGAGGCGGTGACGATGCGACGCTCGTCATCGACGGCGAACGCGAGGCGACCACTCTCGTAGTCTCTGACCTGCTCATCGGTCCACAGGACGCTGTTGTACAGCGCCTCCTCACGCACCCGCCCGGAAACCCAGATCCCCGAACAGAAACGCTTCGCAGGGCCAGTGAGGGTCAGGTAGGTCGGGGGGCCGCTCGGCCGCGCGACCGCGGCGTCGGGAGTCCCGCCGTCGGATGCACCTGCATTCGCATCGCCACAAGCCAGGGTGGGAACAACGACGAGCGTGACGAACGCGAAGGGAACGAGCGGTCTCATGGGCGCCTCCCGCCGAGAAAGCGAATTCTCTTCTTCTTCAGAGTCAGATTCGCTACGTGAATCGCAACGTAGAGGAGACCGCAAGCGACCGACAGACCCAGTACCTCAATCCCGCGCCTCGTGACGCGGAAGGGCGTTTGAGCTAGGATGGCCCCCCAACCACGGTAACGAAGGAGACGAGGAATGGACGGTGCGAGCGTCGAAATCGCCCGCCTACTATTTGTCTCAGAAAAGATCCCGCCCGATGAGTGCGAGCGGGTTCGTCTACCCAGACACCTCCATCTGGTATCCAAATAACCTCAAACAGCACTGCTATCAGTTCCCTGCTGAATACAGGGTGATGCCCTATGTCGACACCCCGTCTTTTTCATATAAAAAAGCACAGCGCGTATCCGATGATCAACCCTTCTAAACACGCTATCCAAATCATTGCATGATATGAGATCCCTAGTTTCTTCTTCCACCACTCGACATACCTGATTTGCCAACCTACAACGCTCATTATCCTTCCTCCTCCATTTTTGCAGAATTCTTTCGGGACGTTGGGACTCCTAGCTCAATCTGAAATCAGAAAATCCCCTGCGCAAAACAGTGCTGGATAGCTGGGCGTGGCTGGGTGCCACGGAGGGGGGGGTCTGGAGGCCGAAAAAACATGTGGTAAAAAGGGCTGACGGATCTGAGTTTGGTTCGGGCTCGATCCCTCCAGTCGCGAAGGTCTCGGGGTCGCCGACCACACGTCGCCGGACTTCGCCGAGGAGTTCCTGTTCAAGCCACTATAGCTCGAAGCCAAGTGCTTCAAGTGCGTCGATGCGCTCCTGAGATAGTCGGCTCTTTTTGTGGTCTGTTCGTCGAGCAGAACACCAACTGCCGAGAGTGAACCCGTCCTCGGTCTTGAAGCTGGCGAGCACACTGTAGTCCCCATGCTCCACTTTGTAGGCTTTCAGGTGGCCCAGCCCTATCTGGAAATTCTCCTCTAATTGAATCCACATTTGTTGCACTCAAGGGTCATCTTCGCCCTGCACTTGGTACAGAAATTCACTTCCGCAGGGTTCTCGTGCCCACACTCCAAACACGATAGGACTGATGACTGTGACTGATCTGGCGAATATGGCGCTGAATCACTCATCTTCTGGACCAAGTCATCCGCCTGTAACGCCTCCGCAGCCAAGTTGCTCTGTAGGTACCTAATGGCTTCTCCTACCGTTGCCATTTCCTTGCCATCCTCATCGGGGATGTCGATACTGAACTCCCTTTCGAAAGCCGTGACGAGTTCACGTACGCCTGTGAAGCTGGCACCCAGATCCTCCTCGAACGAAGCCTCCGGGGTGACCTTCTCCGCCTCGACCCCAAGCTTAATCGCAATGATCTCCTTCACCCGTACTTCGATGCTGCCCTTGGATTCTTCCCGCCAACTGTACGTGGTATCAGAGCCACAATTCCGTCCGTCCTGATCGGTAGAATTCAGTCCATTTGGGTCGTGTGAGCCGCTCTTATCTCCCGATAGAGCACGAATGCCATGGAGAATGAGGTAAGCAATCCCACCTGCGGCACCCGCAGCAAGGAAGGTTCCTAGGAGACTTTCCATGCCTTCATTCTGCCCTGCCCCACTCAGACCCGCAGAACAGTGTCTATAGGTTCTGGGTCAGCGACGCAAGAAATCATGGGCATTTCTAACACTGAAGTCTTGTCCTACTTTGTCTCTCGGCCGCGGAGGGCGTTTGAATTTCTTGTCTGTATACGCGAAGACCTGTCCGATCGACTCGTGCATTTGACACGGGCAGCAACCTATGCCGTTGCCAGCACCATCTAGGGAGGATCCTCGAGCGCCGGCTCTCTTGCTATTGCTACCAACGTTCTGCCGGTCAGGGTCGGGCGGGCGTCACTCAGGAGGAAACATGGCCAAGAAGATGCTAGTTGCGGTTGCTCTACTCTTAGTCTGGGGAAGCCGGGCCCACGCCCAGCAGTTTCCTCCGGGCTACGTGGATCCTGCGCCTCTTCTGGCCGCCGCCGCTGCGGAGATCGGCGAAGCCAATCTGCGATGTATCACGTTTTCGGGAACAGGCTATAGCGGCGCCGTCGGCCAGACGTTCGAGAACGCCGTCAGCGTCGACTGGCCCCGCATCGATGCGATGGCCAACTACACGCGTACCATCAACTGGGAAACCGGAACGAGCAAGGAGACGTTCGATCGCCAACCCGGCCTGAATCCTGCCTCATGGAAATACGGTAGAGGCTGGCAGGGGGGCACGCTGACTCAAACGGAGACGCGCCAGACGCACATCGTCAACGGCGACTTTGCCTGGCACATCGACGGCGACGGGCCACCCGTGGCCGTTCCACCCGAGCTGGCAGAGCTGTACCGGCTTGATCTCTGGCTGAACCCCCCCGGTTTCATCAAGGCCGCTCGCCTGCCCGGTGCCAATCCCGTCGCCGTCTGGCGGTGGGAACAGATCGAGAAGGGCCGGGACGGGAACGTGGTGGCACCAGAAAAGATGCACGTGGTCGTGATCACCATGTTCG
>CAUZVZ010000142.1:0-6818 GCA_963583605.1 Gemmatimonadales bacterium UBA6960 | reverse complement strand
CGTGGTGCAGTTCGGTACGATCGGCAACTTCGCATTGGTGGTCATCGGATACGGAGCGATCAACGTGGTGGTCGGAAACATCCTCGAGCCCAGCTTTATGGGTAGGAGGCTAGGGCTTTCTACCCTAGTGGTGATCCTGTCGTTGCTGTTCTGGTTTTGGGTGTGGGGTCCGGTGGGAGCCCTACTCGCGGTCCCCCTCACGATGGTGGTAAAAATCATGTTGGAGAACACTGAGGATCTACGGTGGGTGGCTATTCTCCTGGATAAATCGCCCCCGCAGATGGAACCGATCTATGCGAGTCCGAGTCCTTCGGAGTCCACGACCGAAGGCAGCTTCGATGACCCTCACGCCACCGATGAGGGCGCTGGCCCCGCCGCGGGCGACGAGGAGGTCCGCTGATGCCGTTGGTTCCATTCGGGACGTTGCCCGACGAATCGCGTTTGTGGGTATTCGGCGTGGAGCGCACCCTCTCAGAGGGTGAGCAGGACAACCTCTTGAGTGCCGTGGACCTGTTTCTCGAGACCTGGGCGGCGCACGGGGCCCCACTGGCGTGCGGCCGCGATTGGAGATGGGGACGGTTTCTCCTCGTTGCCGTCGATGAGGCCTCCGCACCTCCCTCAGGGTGCTCCATCGACGCCATGGTCGGTGTGCTGAAGGACCAAGAGCGGCGATTGGGTGTGCGCATCCTCGACAACACGCCGGTGTGGTTCGTTGAGGGTGGGGACGTGAAGCGAATGTCCCGATCTGAGTTCCGCAGATTGGCCGAAAAGGGGGCGGTGGGTCCGGACACCGTCGTGTTCGACAATACCGTCACCCGTCTGAAAGATGCGCGCTCAGGGCGATGGGAGGGTCTGGCCCGGGCGAGTTGGCATCAACGGGCGTTCTTCGAGCATTCAGAGTAGCACGAGCCCGCCTGACGCCTGACGGGCTGTTTTTATTCGAGTCGGGTCACGTTCTCTGCTGCAGGTCCCTTCGGTCCCTCACCAATTTCAAACTGAACTCGGTCCCCTTCGGCAAGGCTCTTAAAACCGTCCCCCTGGATTGCTGAGTAATGGACAAAGCAATCCTTCTCGCCCTCATCCGGCGTGATGAACCCAAAACCCTTGCTGTCGTTGAACCACTTCACGCTTCCTTCGGCCATGCCACTTCTCCCTCATCCATTGTTGCGGGCGCTCACGTTTTACGAGCATCGAACTCCATCCTTTCGGATTGCGCCACTCTAGATATTCTCGGCGTTCGGGTCAACCCATCCCGGCGCGCTGGGGTTCGTGTGGCCCGTCGTCGCCGAAGTGCCGGGATGGTGGTGGGCCAAGAAGGAAGCACTCTGCTCCTCCATCCAAAAGGCCGGATTCCAGGGCGGTCCACTCTCGAAGAAACCCACGTGGCCACCGCCCTCAGTAAGGATCAGCGTCAAGAACGGGCTTGCTTCGATCGTGGAAATGGGAAGTGCCGCCTTGGGCAAAAAGGGATCGTCCAATGAGTGGAGGAGCAGCGTGGGAACCCGGATCGACTGAAGGAAGCCCTTCGAGCTGGATCGCAAATAGTAGTCCTCGGCGTCCTCGAATCCATGGAGCTTGGCAGTGGCGGCGTCGTCGAACTCCCTGAGCGTAGTGCTGCCCAACACGGTGTCGAGGTCGAGGACGTCAGCCAGCATTTCTCGCTTGGCGCGAACCTTGGCCAAAAGAGAGCGGAGGAAGTAGGCGACATAGACTCTGGCCATGCCGCCCCGTGCGAGAGCGTCCGTTCCGGCGGACAAGTCGTATGGGACGGAGATTGCCACAGCGGCTGAAAGCGGAGTGACGTTCTTCGCTCCTTGCTCCCCGAGATATTTGAGCAGGACGTTTCCTCCGAGAGAAATTCCGATCGCCGTGAGCAGGCGTGTTGGGAACCGCCCACGAAGTAAGTCGATGACGAAGCCGACATCCCCGGTCTCACCCGAGTGGTAGAAACGGGCGAGCCGGTTCACCTCTCCGGAACAGCCGCGAAAGTTCAGTCCCACGGCACGCATCCCACGGTTCGCCAACGCGAGGAACGTTTGGACCATGTATCCCCTTCTCGTGTGACCTTCCAGCCCGTGCAGCACGAGAACGAGAGGCGCTGAGGGATCGGTTTCGGGCATCCAATCGAGGTCCAAGAAGTCCCCGTCTGGCGTCTCGATCCGTTCGGTCGTGAGCATCCCGCTTGGGGAGGCCCTGAAATATTTCCCAGCCAGCGTTTGGGCATGGGCGCCGGACAACCACCATGGAGGTGAGTAATGCCGGGCAGTCCAAGTGTGCTCGTCCCTCCGGTCTTCGGAAAGCGCCTCAGTCACGATCCCCCGGAGGTCACTTGGGTCCACGGAGGGGTCCCAATCGCAGAATGCGATCATATGCCGGGCACTCAGGGTCGTGGGATCCTAGAAGGTATCCGATGCCCATGAGGAACTCTCCCGTGATCTCGCCACCCGTGAAGCGAAAAGTCTTCTTGAGCAGCCGAACCCAATCCTCTTTCGATTTGGGATGGTGGGATGCCAGCCACTCAGCGACCGAGCCGTGAATTTCACGCAGGTTCAGGAATACGCCCGCGTTGTGGATGGCGGCTTCGATCTTCAGACGATTTCGAATGATTCCCGCGTCACCCATGAGACGCGCGCGGTCGGTGTCACCGTAGTTTGGCTACGATCCCAACGTCGAAGTTGTCGTAAGCGCGCCGGAGACCCTCCCTTTTTTTCAAAATCGTCAGCCAGGACAAGCCTGCCTGGTTGATCTCGAGGAGGAGCCGCTCGAAGAGGCGATTGTCATCAGCAACTTGAAAACCGTATCCCTCATCGTGGTACGGGCCATGGAGAGGGTGATCCTCGGCCACGACACAGTAGCCACCCAGTACCGGCGGAGAGTCGATCATCGGGCTTATAATTTGGGAAGCGTCACACCGACCTGATCCTGGTACTTACCCTGCCGGTCCGCGTAGGCCACGTTCGGCTCCTGGTCCCCCTCGAAGAAGAGCAGCTGAGCGATCCCCTCACCCCCGTAGATCTTCGCCGGAAGGGGCGTCGTATTCGAAATCTCGAGGGTCAGGAATCCGCACCAAGTCGGCTCGAGGGGCGTCACGTTCACGATAATGCCGCATCGGGCGTAAGTGCTCTTCCCGACGCACACGACGAGGACGTCTCTCGGAATGCGGAAGTATTCCTCGGTTCTCGCCAAAGCAAAGGAATTGGGCGGGATGATGCACTCAGCCTCGTTCACATCCACAAAGGAACGGTCATCGAAGTTCTTGGGATCGACGATCACGTTGTGGACGTTGGTAAAGACCTTGAACTCGGTAGCCACACGAATGTCGTACCCGTAGGAAGAAAGGCCGTACGAGATATTGCCGTCTTTTACTTGCTTCGGCTCGAAGGGCTCGATCATTCCGTGCTCTTCGGACATCCGTTGGATCCAATGGTCACTCTTTATCGGCATGTTTCGGCGTCAGTTGATAGGCAAACTGTCTCTTCGACGGGCAGAATAAGGGCTCGAGAGGGACCCGCACACACCCCGCGATGCGCCCCCCGAGCGCCGATAATATGATGGTCTCGCCACGGACCGCAAACTCGAGCCATCAAAGGGCGCAATGGTGCCCTAAATCGGGTTGACACTCGTTTGAGACTTGGAATACCTTAAAGCGGTCCACAAGTGAACGATTTCACAAGCCACCACCAAAGGCCGCCATGTCGGGATCATACGTCCCGCTTTTGATCCTGTTCGGCGTCTCCGTCGTGAACGCGCTCGGAATGGGGATCGCTTCCCATATTCTGAGCCCCCGGCGACCGACACCCCAAAAATCCATGCCGTACGAGTCGGGAATGATCCCGCTCGGGGATACACGCCTTCGTTTTTCGGTGAAGTTCTATATGGTCGCGATCAGTTTCATCGTCTTCGATCTGGAGACGATCTTCCTGATCCCGTGGGCCGTCCAAATGAGGGAGTTGGGGTGGGGTTCGTTCGTGGCCGTCAGTCTCTTCGTCGCTGTTTTGGCTTTTGGGCTAGTCTACGAGTGGAAAAAGGGAGGTCTCGAATGGGAATGAGCGACGGTGAAGGCACAGATCCACTGAGCCTCGCTGAGATTGAGGCGCTGGGCCAGGCGGAGGGGCGACAGGGTGGACTTCTCGGCTTCGGACACCCCACATTCCTGACAACCAAGGTGGATTTCGTCGTCAACTGGGCCAGGCGAAATTCACTCTGGCCGATGCCCTTCGGTACCGCCTGTTGCGCCATCGAGATGATGGCTTCGGCCGCTTCGAACTTCGATCTGGCTCGCTTCGGAATGGAGCGTATGTCGTTCAGCCCCCGTCAAGCCGACGTGCTGATTTGCGCCGGTCGGGTTCCCTACAAACTCGCACCGGTCTTGCGGCGGATCTGGGACCAGATGATGCAGCCCAAGTGGTGCATTTCGATGGGTGCGTGTGCGAGTTCGGGAGGTGTGTTCGACACATATTCCATGGTCCAAGGGATCGACACCATCGTCCCCGTCGACGTCTACGTTCCCGGTTGCCCGCCGCGTCCGGAGGGTCTCATCTACGGTTTGATGATGATCCAGGAGAAAATTCGCCACGAGAGCCTGACGGAGCACTACAGTCTCAGGGCAGAAAATCCATCCCTCGTGGGGCGTCCCCGCGCCGGCGACGAAGAAGTCGAGGCGCTGGCCGGACCGTTCGGAAACTCGACCCAACAGGATCAGCTCAGTTCCGCAGCTCAGACCACGCGCCCGGAGCGCTCGGAGGACTTGCTTCCCTAGCATGGCCGGCGAGAATGGATCCGCGTTCGACGCGGTCGAGCAGGGCCCGGAGGCCTCAGGCCGCAACACGGAGACGCCTCACGGTGGAGTTGGCAACCCCGCTGAGCACCCATCGGTCACAGCGCTGCAAGGCCGATTCGACTCGGCCGTGCTCCGTCATGAAGTGCAGGCGGGCGATCAGCACGTCGTGTTCCTAGATCCTGGCAGCAACCGAGCCGTGTTGGCGTGGCTGAGGGATGACCCTGAGCAGCGCTACGATCTCCTCGTTGACGTGACGGCCGTCGATTACGGGGGTGGAAGGCCGCTACAGATCGTGTACCAGTTGTGGTCCGTGCCCCACAAACGCGCGCTCCGAATCAAATGCGAACTGCCTCTCGACGGACTCTCCATCGAGAGCGTGGTTCAGCTTTGGAACGCCGCGAATTGGCTCGAGCGGGAGGTCTACGACCTCTTCGGTGTCGAGTTCAGGGACCACCCGGACCTTCGCCGGATCTTGATGCCGCAGAACTACGCTGAGGGCCATCCCCTCAGGAAGGACTTCCCTTTGCGGGGGCGCTTTTCCAGAGCGGAACAGACCAGGCGCGCCCTGTCCCAGGACTATCACGACGACTATACACCGGAAGAGTTGGAGGTGGGTGGCGCCCCCGGGCTCGCCCCTCCTGAGCTGCCGATTTCGACCGACGAGGTGGGGACGCGCCTTGACTGAGAAGATCCTGGAGCTTCCGGAGTCTCGTATGCTCTCTGAGCCCATGCTCATCAACATCGGGCCGCAACACCCCGCCACCCACGGCGTTCTGCGGCTGATTTGTGAACTCGATGGCGAAACCGTGCTCAAGGTCACGCCCGATATCGGCTTCCTCCATTCCTCCTTCGAGAAGCTCGGCGAGTACCGAACCTGGAATCAGATCGTTCCGCTCACCGACCGCATGGACTATCTGGCGCCGCTCATGTACAACTGCGTCTACGTCATGGCGGTCGAGAAACTCATGGGGCTCGAGGTGACTGAGCGGTGCAAAGTCGCCCGGGTGCTGTGCATGGAAATGGAGCGAATCTTCAGCCACTTGCTCTGGCTCGGAACCACTGCCATCGACGTAGGGGCCTTCACTCCCTTCCTTTACGCGTTTCAGGAACGGGAGCGCATTTACACGCTCCATGAGAACTACACGGGCGCGCGCATCACCACATCGGCCACGCGGGTCGGTGGAATGATGGCGGACTTCCCCGATGGTTGGACCGACTCGCTGCGCGACTTCGTGAAGACGTTCCCCAAAACGCTCAACGAGATCGATTCTCTTCTGACCACGAACGGAATCCATCTCGGACGCACGCTCGACATCGGCGTGATCTCCGGAGAGGACGCGATCAACTACGGGTTCACTGGCCCGAACCTCAGAGCTTCCGGCGTGGACTACGATCTCCGCAAAGACAATCCCTACTACGACTACGAGACGTACGATTTTGATGTCCCCATCGGGGAAAACGGAGACTGTTACGACCGATATCTGGTGCGTATGGAGGAGATGCGCCAAAGCTTGCGCATCCTGGAGCAGGCGCTCGACCGTCTTCCGGGCGGGCCCATCAACGTCGCCGACCCTCGTGTTTCCTTACCTAGCAAGACCGATTGCATGAACGACATGGAGTCGATGATCCATCACTTCAAGTTGATCACGGAGGGCATCTCAGTCCCGGCCGGTGACTGTTACTTCGCCGTGGAGGGCACGAAGGGAGAACTCGGGATGTACGTGGTGAGTGATGGAGGCGAGAAGCCGGTCCGGTGGCGGATTCGCCCCCCTTCGTTCGTGAATCTGTCGGTGATCGCCAAGCTGGCCGAAGGGCACTTGGTCTCCGACCTGATCATGATCAACGCCTCTCTGGACATCGTACTGGGCGAGATCGATCGATGAGCAAGATCCCCTTCAAGAACCCGGGCTGGGCTGGGAACGTGGGCGAATACGATTTGACCGAAGAGCAGGTTCGGGGGATCGACTTCGTGGGGGTCCGTCCGTTGGAAGGCGGGCACGCTGCAGGATCGGCCACCTATCCTTACATGTTGGAGGAA
>CAUZVZ010000141.1:0-6907 GCA_963583605.1 Gemmatimonadales bacterium UBA6960 | reverse complement strand
TGGCGGTAGAGAAGTGGCAGACATCTACGGCTACACCTACGCCCTGCAGGCTCACGAGCCGGGCGATGCCGTCGAGATCGTCGTGCTACGCGATGGGGAGCGGTTGACGCTTACGGCAGTGCTCGGGGATCGGCGTTAGGGGCCACAGGAACATCCCAGAAACATCCTGGGAGGTCCTGGGAATCCCGCGCGCGAACCCCGGGAGCCTCCCAGCACTAACTGAGCAGGTCCAACTGCCCAGCCGGCAACGTGTCGTCCGCTTCTGAGTCTTGCCGCTCTTCTCCGACCTCCGGCTCTCCAGTAGCCACCGCCTCTCCGGCTACTCCCAGATCCTTCGCCGGCTCCTGCTTGCCGGCCACCGCCACCTCCCCGGCCTCGCTCTTCCCGCCCCCCGTCTCACTGTAGGCCCACGTCACATCCACTACCCGGTCGCCCGCAGCCGGTTGGACCAATGGCCGTCCCTGCGTTCGCCGCCCTTGGGACGGGACCTGATCGACGTTTAGACGCGTGACCGTCCCGCTGGCCATCACGACCATGACCTCGTCTCCCTCGAGCACCTCCAAAGCGGATACGAGGGGCGTCCCTCCCGACGGGACGGCCAGTGTGCCCAGCCCACCACGCTTCTGGAGCGGGAAGTCACCCACCTCGGTGCGCTTGCCCTTCCCGTCCTCCGTAACGCTCAAGACCCAAGCGTCCCGACGGATCAGCAGCATCCCGACGACGGAGTCGTCGCCCTTCAGATCGACACCCTTCACCCCCTGTGCGGTGCGCCCCAAAACAGACAGGTCCGACTCCAGAAAGCGGATCGCTCTACCGGTCTTGGTGACCAGCATGACCTCGCCGTCACCATCGGACAGGCGCACGTCCATGATGCGGTCTCCGCTTTTCAAGCCCGCCGCGATTACGCCACCCGCGCGTGGATTCGCGAATTCTGAGAGCTTGGTCCGTTTCATGAGGCCGTGCTTCGTGAGAAACACGACGCCGCGCTCCGCAGTGAGATCGTCCGCCGGCAATATCGCGACGATCGCGTCACTACGATCTGCCTGGGTCAGCCGGTAGATCGACTGCCCCCGGGAGGCCCGTCCCCCCTCCGGTACGTCGAGAACAGGAAGGAAGTGGAGATGCCCATTCTCCGTGAAAGCGAGCAACCAGCCCTGCGTGCGCGCAACGAAGACTCGCTCCAGATAGTCGGTCTCGTACCGCTCCATTCCGGCCAAGGCCTTCCTTGATGAGACCCGGCGCCGGTAGAGGTGCATCGGAATTCTCTTCACGAACCCCTCGTGGCTGACGGTGATCACCGCATCTTCATCGGCGAGCGCGCTTTCCACCTCCATCTCTTCCGACCCATCGTCTTCCAGAATGACCGTTCGCCGCGCATCCCCATATTTCTCGACGATCTCGTCCAGCTCGTCGAGCATGACCTCGAGCTTTCGGGCCTCGCTCTTGAGTATCTCTTTCAGGTCCTTGCTGAGGGCCTTGAGCTCCTTGAGCCGCCCCTTGAGTTCGTGCTGCTCGAGCGCGGTCAGCTTGGCGAGGCGCATGTTGAGAATGGCGTCCGCCTGGATTTCGGAGAGCCCGAGCAGGTCCTGGAGCTTCTCGGAAGCCTCCGCACGGTTCGCCGATGTCCGGATGATTCCGATGACTTCGTCGATGGCGCTGAGCGCGGCCACCAGACCCTCCGCGACGTGCTTCTCGGCTTGCGCCTTCTCGAGGTCATGCTGGGAGCGGCGCTGGATGACCTCGACGCGGTGATCCCTGAAACGCTCGAGAAGCTGGACGAGCGTGAACTCATGTGGTTCGCCACCGTCCAGCGCGATCAGAATGGCCCCGAACGTGCTCTGGAGGTTCGTCCTCTTCTGCAGCAATTTGATGACCTTGGCGGCCTTCGCGCCCCGCTTCAGCTCGACGACCAGCCGGAGCCCTTCGCGATCCGACTCGTCCCGGATGTCGGATATGTCCGGGACGCCACCTCGCCTGGCCAGATCGGCGATCTGCCGGATGATCCGAGTCTTCGAGACCGCGTATGGGAGCTCGGTAACGACGAGCTGTTCCTTGCCACCCCGCAGTGCCTCCTTGACGATGCGGGCACGCATGACGATCCGGCCCCGCCCAGTCTCATACATCTGTCGAATCCCATCCCGCCCGACAACGAATCCGGCCGTCGGGAAGTCGGGGCCCGGAAGGTGCTTCATCAAGCTGTCGAGGGTCGGTTCGGGGTCCTCGATCAGGGCTCTCAGAGCTGCGGCCACCTCCCTCAGGTTGTGGGGAGGCACATTCGTGCTCAACCCGACCGCGATCCCCGAGGACCCGTTGATCAGAAGGTTCGGCACTCGAGAGGGGAGAACGTTGGGCTCAGTACGTTGACCATCAAAATTCTCGACGACGTCCACCGTTTCCTTCTCGATGTCCGCGAGGATGTCCTCGGCAATCGGGGCCAGCTTGGCTTCGGTGTACCGGTATGCCGCCGCGGAGTCCCCGTCGATCGAGCCGAAGTTCCCTTGCCCGTCCACGAGTGGATAGCGAAGAGAAAAATCCTGGACCATCCGTACGAGCGCGTCGTACACGGCTGTATCCCCATGAGGGTGATACTTGCCCAGGACGTCGCCCACCACGGTCGCACTCTTCTTATAGGGCCTGTCCGGCCTCAATCCCGCCTCATGCATGGCGAAGAGAATGCGCCGGTGGACCGGTTTGAGCCCGTCCCGAACATCGGGGAGGGCCCTCTGGACGATCACGCTCATCGAGTAGTCGAGGAAGGATTCTCGCATCTCCTGCTCGATGAGCCTCGGCAGGATGCGCTCTCGGGTCTGGGCCGTCATTCCATCTCCTGGTGAACCGAATGGATACCGAACATCGGGGCGTCTCAGCACGATGCTTCGCGTACGATCTCAGGATAGGCGGAGCAAAGCAAGCCGGGGCAAAAACACGAAGAGCCGGGGGTCGAAAACGACCCGCGGCTCCTCCACTTCAAGGAATCTGGTGTGGTGTCAGTCCTAGTGCTCGTCCTCCGCGAGGGACTCGAGCACGCGATCTCTCAAGCTCTGCGATGCTCGACCGCCGTTCCGGGACCCCCGTAATGCCTCAAGGAAATGCCTCTCGAACTGGGCGCGAGGATAGCATTCCTTACAGACCTCCAGATGGAGGCGGACCTCCTCCTCAGACACGTCCTCGAGCTCACCGTCCAAGTATTCGAAGAGTCAGGCGCTGGCCTCTTCGCAAGGGATCATCGCGACCGCCGTTTCACTGGACGGGCCACTGCCCTCGGACGCATGCGTGCCGCGGGACGGTCCATTCTGGCCGTTGCTGAGGAGCAACCGTTTCAACGCTTCGATGAACGACAACTAATCCTCTCCCGCTTCCGAGACGTAACCCATCTCGAGGGCATACTCATAAAGTCGGCGCTGGAGCTGCCGACGTCCACGAAAAAGCCGACTCTTTACTGTTCCGACAGGGATTCCCATGACCTCAGCGATCTCCCCGTACGAAAGATCCTCCAGGTATGAGAGCACGACGGCCATGCGATACTCCTCCGGCAACTCCTCTATCGCCGCGAAAACCCGGTCGACGACGATAGACCGAAATAACTCTGCTTCGGAGTCATCATCCTTCGATGCAGCGAACACCGGCGCCTCGCGGCTGATCGCTCGCGGATCGTCCTGCGCCGTCTCCAGAAGAATCTCATCATGGCGCTGGCTGCGCTGCCGCCCCTAAGAAACACGTTTCTACAAGTGGTAAATAACTAACTCTTGCAGCGGATTCCCGGTGCGTATTGCTCCCATGCCCGGAAGGCGCGAAGGTAGGTGTGCTGCACGAGGTTCCTCAGCTTCGTCTCCCGACCCGGATAGGCGCAAGGCGAATCGGTAGACCGCGTCCATGTGCGGGATCTCCTCCTCCGAAAAGCTGGCTCCCCGCGCGTTGCGGTCGCCGGGCTGACCCTCGCTCGATTCCACGGGATCGGCCAAAATCAGTCCGGAAAGGCGAAGTCTCTCGCGAGCTCGTCCGTGACTGGCCCACCGGTGACCAACTCGACAAGCGCTTCCATCTCCAGGCCGATTTCGTACAGCCGAGCCTGGACGGAGAATGCGTGGGCGAAATCGAAGTAAGCGGACACGGCGACTTCATGCGCCGGATGATTGGTCGCGACCATGGACTCCATCTCCACTCGAAGCATCTCGACGATGATCGCCACGGCGTGGAGTAACGACCTCTGCTCAGCGAGAGTGGTCACGGAGAAATCGCCACTGAGACGGGGCACGAGTGCCGCCACACGCTCGCGCGCCTCCGGAGGCGCGGCGATCGCTCCGTGCTCAGGGGCATACCCATCGAGAACCTGGCGCGCACCGGCCTTAAGGGCGGTCAGTTCCTCGAAGTTGCAGTGCACGATCACGTCATTCTCCTCATCGCGCGAAGTCCTACTCCCTTTCTGCTTATTCGCTCGCCCGTTTGTTTCTGCAAGTATTGCGTCTCAACCGCCCTCTAAGCGGCGGCTCCAGGTCCCTGCGGTCCTTCCACGGACAACGGCAGTGACACGTGATGCTCCCCATCCACCTTCACGTCGAAGCTGTACATTCCCGGGCCTGTGAAGACCAATCCGTCGAGATTGAGAATGTGAGGAACGCGAACGCCGTCCTGAGCGGCCACTCCCCCGACCAACTGCATCTCTCCGTTCAGGGACAGGACCTCCGCCCCGCCGGGATCCGACATCCGGATGTGCACCTCATGCGAACCGATCTCTGATGTTCCCGCGGTGAACCGCAAAACAAGGGTAATGCGCCCGTGCTGAGCGGGAAACTGCGACACGCCGATGCGATCAAAGATACCGAGAACACTCAGTTTCCCAGACGCATCGATTGTGGCCGCGTCGGCCAGAAAAGCCAAGTCGATCTCCATCCTGCTCCTTACGCTGTCGACACAAATCTGTATGAGCCTACGACAATAGCCCCCGGTCCGCCAAGACGAAGCCCACGGCAAGATCGATCAGAACGTGGGCGACAATCGGCGGCCACACACTCCCGGTATGTAGGAAGACCGCACCCATTATTACGCCGACGACCCCAGTTCGTACGACTCCCAAAGCGCCCTGGTACGAATGTAGAACCGCGAACGCCGCCGAAGTGATCGCAAGCGCCACCGCTGTGGACCCGCTCGCCATGATCACCACGGGAATCGCATACGCCCGGTAAGCCAACTCCTCCCCGAATCCTGCGCAGATCGACAACCCCGCGTACAGTCCCTTTTCTCGCCTCGTGACCGGCATCAGATCTTGTACGAGGCGGCTTTCGCTCCACCCACCTCTCTTCCGAACCACCAGGAAGAGCCACAGCGTTCCCATGCCCAGGGCGAAGGTGCCTACACCCCACGACACCACATGCGCGACGCGCCCCGGCTCGATCCGAACGCCCATCGCCTCCAAACCCACCAGGCTCGACCCGAGCGCGAGGCTCGCGACAGCCAGAAAGGTAATCGTCATCGCCGACGCTGCGTACGCGCTAGGCCGCTCCACTGTCAAATCACGAGCCACATCGAGCTGGAGGACGGCGAAGACGGGAAGAAGTTCGATGATCCCGCCGAGGAACAGCGCGTCGAGCCACCCAAGCGGCGTACTCGACAAGAGGACGTACACCACCACCCCGTATCCGGCCAGCCCAGCGATAGCAACCCTCACTCCACAATCTCCCGCCTCATCTCTTCGGCCATAAGTCGGCAACGCTTCACAACCGGCCTGGTCGCCTCTAGGATTGTGGGAAGATTCACTCTGGCGTCCCGATCCCAAGACCGACATCCCCAACGCATGCATATGGAATCCGTTGCGAGAAACCACAAGGCGATTTTCCGGGTGCTGGACTCATTAGAGGCCCCGTATGGCGGTTGGTTTCTGAAGCTGCTCTTCGAGGCCGGTGATGCCCCTACGATCCGGGAGCTGAAGGGTGCCAACCTGAGAGTATCGTCTCCCGACGAAGCGACCTCATTCGAAGTCAAAGTGCAGGGATTCCCGGTTTTCGGAGGACATCCCTCCGACGATCGGCTTCACCGGACCGGTCGCGTGGATATCCACGTTGTACCGCTGGACGGCAACGGAGGCGCGATCGGCCCCACATGGAAGGTGTCGGGGCTTCGTCAATAAGCCTCTAGGAGGGTCATCGGAGGGGGGGGTCGCCCCGACGGCTCCGACGTGCGGCTCAGCTACGCTCCGGCTCCCTGATGCCCGGCGGCTCCAACTCGAAGGTGTTCAGGAACCACTGGCGATACTCCTCGTCGCGTCCGGGATTCTCCTGTAGCCAGGCACTGCGTTCTTCCTCGAATTCCTCCTGCCGAGCCGTGAGGATGAAGGCGTCCAAGTACCCGTTTTCGCTCGAAAACATGAGCTCATCGAGCGGTCCGTAGGGGGGGATGTCGAACGCCGAGCGCCCGTATAGCCAGGCGTCGGAGACGCGGGAGAGAATCGCCCTTTCGAGCTCATACCCCTCGGAGCCGACCGCCTCAGGCAGAACCTCATCGAGCCGACCCAAGTTGTCCATCAAATGGTAGTGGCCATAAAAGGACACGATGGAGCCGGACTCCGGAGCGGCAGCGTACACCAGAACCGCGGCCGTGTCACCGGTGATGGTCAACGCTTGCCAAGGGTAGGTCACCACGGAAGACCTATTCTCGACGATCAAGAACGTGGGATCGACGATGATGTTCTCCTGTTGTTCTCGCACCCAGACGTCGATTTCGGCCAAGCGGGCCGGGTCGGCAAACAGTCGTGCGCCAGAACGAACGACGAGCGGACGTGGCGCGGGTAGAGAATACCCACCGGCGCAGGCTCCAGCAGCGAGCACACCGGCGACGAGCACCGTTCCAGAAATCAGCCGACGGCGGCGCTCCGTGGCGTTAAACAGTGATGATGCGAAGCTCATGAATGGAC
>CAUZVZ010000140.1:0-7086 GCA_963583605.1 Gemmatimonadales bacterium UBA6960 | reverse complement strand
TATCGGTCGGGTGATAGGCGTTCCCGATCGCCTCACTATAGGCCCCGTAATCGATGCGGAGCGGGGTGTCGGCCGCACGAGCTCCGCGGCTCGAGAGTGAGGTGGTGGTCATGAAATCTTCCTACTCTTAGTGGCTTGAAATTTTGCAGAACATTTTTTCGAGCTTGGGACTCCTAGCTCAATCTGAAACCAGAAAACCCCTTGAGCAAAACAGTGCTGGATAGCTAGGTGTGGCTGGGTGCCACAGAGGGGGGCTGATGCTGGCGCGTTTAGGGCTGACGTGGCCTCCAAATGGCTCCTGAGAGCCGAGAAGCTGGCCAAGCTACCCCAGAGTATCTGGCACCCGCACCGACGGCTCTGGGCTACCGAGCGAAAGGCCCTACCTGATGCGGACGTGGCCGCTGCCGGGGGCTGGCGTGATACACGGGCGCTGAGGCTGAGTTATCAGCAGGCTGATCCGGCGACGATGAAGTCTGTCGTGGAAGCTGGGAGCTAGTTTTTTGCGCTCCCACGAGATGCATTCGGGATGCAAAACCCAGATAACGTGATAATGACAAAGACCGACAAGGACATAAAACCTTGTCGGGCTTCTTCTTACGAAGTGGAGCCAGCCGGGATCGAACCGGCGACCTCTGGCTTGCAAAGCCAGCGCTCTCCCAACTGAGCTATGGCCCCTCTGCTTCTGACCTCGTACGGCCCGAAAGATAGTCCCGGCGTGAACGAGCTGGTAGGGAATTCACAGTGCTCAGATGGCACGCGCCACCGGCTGCTTGCGACGTCCCCCACGGCCTCGCATGTTAACAGCGAACCAGGAGGGAGACAGGGTGGCCTGAATTGTCTTCGGGCGGCCTGCCTAGCCGATTCTTCATCAGGAGGGGACTACGGACACCAGCGCCACAGGTGCTCAGATGCAGCCGGATGCAGCCGCCCAAGATCAGATCCACGATCGCGCCTTGGGTAAAAGCATGCCTGGACTGAGACTGGGACTCACTGCTCGCGTTGTGCACTGAGGACTTCGTGATCAGCGGTCCCGGAGGACCCAAAGTCGCCGGGGACGCTGTCCGGCCTTGGCTGGAAAACTATCCGATCATAAAGTCGATGGAGTTCGACTTCGACCGCATCGAGGTCAGTGGTGATCTGGCGGACGCCAACGGGTCGGGGACCTCGCTCCTTGAGGTGGACGGACAGGACAAGGAGACCTTCGATTTCACCGATGTCTTTCGTAGGGACCTGGACGGTATCTTCCGCTACTCGACGGTGACCTTCAACACGAAGGACGCGCCCGCCTAGTCCGTCGGCCTGATCCGCCGCCTGACCCGCCCGATGGCCTGGTGATAGGCTCACCGGGCCAACGGGTCCGGCCTCATCTGGAAGTGCACGACCTTACTCGGCGTTCCCGCGCCGGTCTCAGTGTGGAACGGCGCCCGAGTGCTGTAGGTCGCCCATATCCCCCTGCCCTTCCATCCGGCGTCCGGATCATCGATGCGGCCGTCCATCCATTTGGTGTAGAAGCCGAGGGGGTATGGCACGCGCATGACGACCCACTCGCCGTCCTTGAGCGCAAGCAGGCCCTCAGACCCGTTACCGGTGTTGATCGGCACGTTCTCCCCCAGCCCCAGCGTGTTGAACTGATCCACCCACGTGAAGTAGCTCGACTCAGCGCTGCCGGACTCCGTCACATTCTTGAGCTGCGGCGCCGGCTCCGGGTAAAGGGTCCAGCCTTCCGGGCAGTGCTGCCCTGTCGCATTCGGACCGTTGAGTGGCCCGGTGCACTTGCTGCGGTCGAAGCTGGCCATGTGTCCGCTAGCGAGGGGCGTCCAGACGACGCCGTTGCGGTCGATGTCCATGCCGCGTGGCGAGTATCCGGACATGGCTGCATCCGGGTGGTCCAAGGGCGGCTGGAAGACCTCGATCAGGGCCGTCTGGGGTGGGTTCGACCCCGGGTCGAGCCGGAGAACCGCTCCCGGGAAGCCCAATGAGGATCCCCAGATCGTGCCATCCATCGGGCTATAGGCGACGCCGTAGAAGCCTGATGTGACCCGTTTATCCATGGTGGGGTTGACAGCCTCATTCGGCTCGACCCACTCGTCCTGTCGGCCATTCCCGTTCGTGTCGAGAATGAGTGGGGCCCATCCCTGCGAGGCCTCTTCGTCACCCGTCTCAAGGTACATCCTCGTGTTCAGCCAGCCGATCACTTGCCCGCCACCGCTCGTCCAGATCGTGTTGTCTTCATCTTCGCCGAAGATCAGGTGATGGGTGCCGAAACAGGTGCGGATGAGGCTCATCTCCTCTGTCTTGGGGTCGTACATGGCGAGGTGACGGCCCGCCCTTGCTGAGGGAAAAAACCTCGCGGACGGATGATCCGATCCCTCCAAACAGAAGTCCGGATTGGCGGCCGGACCTACCCTCGACGTGAGCCAAACGCGTCCTTCCCCATCGAGCATGGGATTATGCGCGTTGGCCTTGCTGTCCCATATCGCCTCATCCCCCCAGTACGGGGACGGCTGGAGCGGCGGCCCCGATGCGACCGGCGTATTGGGATCGCGAACGGGCAGCGGCACCTGACTCGCCATGTTGCTCACCGGGTCCAGCACGGGCACGTAGTCCGCGCTGGCCTCGAGCGCCCCGTAAATCGGGCCGTAAGCGTTGACGGTGGGATCGCGCTTGTCCGTAGAGGCCTCGTCGTGGAGATATGCCGTCGGATCCGCCCAGTCCCATTGCGTGATGACGACGTTACGCTCTTCACCCTGAGGCCGGGGCGGTGCCGGCGGCACTTCCCCCGCGACGATTCGATCGGTCCAGTCCGCGAACATCTCCAACGCGCGGGCTTGGCCCAGCCGGCTGAGCCCGCCAACCATGCTGCCACCCGCTTGTCCGGACTGGACGCGCCGGGCCCAAGCTGCCTCGGTCGTCGCAAACTCCCCGAGCGCCGCTGGGATCTCGCGGGTCGCCTTGTTCCCCAACTGATGGCACGCCATACAGCCACCCGACTTCAAGCTCCTGAGCCACGCGGACTGGCTCCCGATACTCGGCGAGATGCCGTTCCCTCCGGGCCCGGTGCCGGGGAACTCGCTCTTCTCCGGCACCTCGATCAGAGAGAACCAGTACGCGGCCGGGTAATACTGTGCGGCCGCGTGCGGATCGGGCGCCACCACCGCGGTCAGATCCTGGGAAGACCCGGGCGTGGCCCGAACCTTCTCAGAATCGACCAGCCCATAGCCGCGCGCCCACACGTCGTAGGTCGCATCGGGCAGGTCGGGGATCAGATATCGTCCCTGATCGTCGGTCACCACACTCTTGATGAAGTTGGTCGGTAAGTCCGACGTTTCCGCGATGACCCAAACACCGGCCTCCGGCCCGTTTGGGCCACTCACCACCCCGCCGATGTCGTCGGCATCGACGACGACGGCATCACTGGCCTGCACACACGCACTCATTCCAGCCAGCAACAGGGCCGCAAGTACACCGGCGCCAGCATGAACGACTTTCCGGGACTCGACGTTTCTGATCATGATGTCCACTCCCCACGGCTATGAAGACGCAACCGAACGACTCGTTCAGACGGATTCGAACTTCCGTCGTGATCTCGTACTTCAGTCAGGATACTGTGGACGGTGCCGAGCCGACAGGCGGCCCTGAGGATCCCGGTGCACGTTCAGGCTAACCAGCAAGAAAACGAAGCGCCCCCGGCCTTTTGGCCGGGGGCGCTTCGTCACGGTCGGGTCGCGCGATTCGCGCGCCGACGACCGATCTATTTGGCCCAGAACAACCAGGACACCGGACGAATGAAGTCCTCGAACCTGTCGTCGAACATGTCATCTATTCTGTCGAATATCTTTCGCACGGCCTGGGCCTCCACGCTGGTCAACTCACCGCCCGTGGCGTTCTGAACGGTGATGGTTTCACCACTGACGGTGACCACCGCGAAGAGCTGCCCATCGACGTAAATCTCGACGGTTCTACCCTCTGTCGGAAGGGTGCCCTCAACGAACTTGATGACGCCGGCCACCCTGACCGTATGGGCGCCCTGCATGAATGTCGCGTCGATGTCGATCGAGCCCGCGAGCGTCTCACTGTTGAACGTGAAGACCACTGTGGCGTCCACCGTGAAGTCCCTCGTGAGAACCGAAATCAGGTGGTCGACCGTGGCGGTCGTGACGGGCAGAGCATTGACGAACGTCATCGAGAGGTCGACATCGACCATGTCCGTACCGTCGCTAATGAATCCGGAAACGATGAAGCCCAAAGTCTGGACGCCGATAACCGCCGAAACGGTATAGTTGATGCGCTCGACACCGCCCGTAACGGCTAGGACGCGGATCACGTACGCAAGGGTCGAACTCTCGTCCAGGAGGTCGACGTACCCGATCTCGGTCGCCCCTGGTTCACGAGTGATCGGATCAATCTCGTACAGAATGAAGCGCACGCCATTCGCCGGAGCGCCTGTGCGGGCGGCATCGTACTCATAGCCGTCGATGCCTTGGACTTACGTACGACTGAGGTAGTCCACCGGAACTATCGGCCCTGAGGCCGGACCCATAGCCGCGAATGCCTCAGCCGCCGCGGCGGCCTCCCAACGGCTGCCCGCGCTGCCTGTCGCCAAGCTGACCTGGAGCAGCGCAGAGGGGACGGCGCCAGTGTCGGCCACCAGACTGAAGCTCCCGCTTGAAAGGGCGAGGCTCTCGAACACCGCAGCGGAGAAAGCGCCCTGCACGACTTTAAGATCCGCTGCGGATGCATCCGGATCGAACGGCTCATCGTTCAGGCCCGTGCCATCGGTGCATGCCGCTAATGCACCCGTGATGGCCATAGTGACGGCCGACAATTTGTTTAAGCGTGACACGTTCAACCTCCGTATCTGTTTCAAAAACAATAAATCCGACGGCGATCGACGACGCCCGTCTAAATGGTTTGAGCCGTTAACAAGTCAAGAGACGTGTCAATTTCGAGGGAGGTCGCGGGAAGCAGGCGGAAAGCCCCAGCTTTCGCGTCAGATCACACTTCTTCGGTCGCCGTGAGCCGGAGCCGGAGGCGGTGAAACGTCCAGGAGGGAGGCCACACCGTGAAACTTTTTGCGTGAAAGAGGAAAAAGCACCTAGCCTGGCGCTCCGGAAGCTACACTAGTCGCTCGTCCGGAGGGCTCGCGCGATCCAGACGGTCCTGAAGATGGCCGTTCCGACGGTGCCGACCGCTACGATCCCCAGAATCGGCACGAGCAATGTTCCGACTCGACCGGCTCCCCAGAGGGCAGAAACCGTCGAGTCGAGGAGTCCGCCGAATCCCAGAAGGAGCAAACGCTCTGCTCTCTGCATGACCCCTAGTTTGCAAACGACCCCCTGACTCTCCCCCCGGGCGCGTGCATAGCTGACCAGGAGCGACCCACCCATCGCAGTAACGGCCAGAGCCACTGAGAGCGCTGAGGACCGAAACAGTACGGCCAGCCCGACAAAGGCGCCGACTTCGGCAAAGCGGTCGAGGGTAGAGTCGAGAAAGGCTCCGGTGCGGTTGGCCACCGCCAAGGAGCGGGCGAGGCGGCCGTCCAGAACGTCGGCCACACCCCCGAGAAGAACGCCCCACCCCCCAAGCGTCACGTGACCCGAAGCGAACGCCACGCCGGCGCCGACACCAAAGGCCGCACCCAAAAGGTTGTAGAACGTCGGCCCCAGCCCGAGGGCAAGGGATAAACGGACGACCGGGCTGACGGCCCAGTAGAACCAGCCCCTCACGAACGAGCCCAACACGAACGTACCCTGGGCGTCCGACGCGAGCGGATCCGGACGCCTGTTGGCTCCGGTCAACGCATAAACCGGCATGGACAGCCCCGCCGTCGCCAATACCGCGAGAAGGACCTGAAGGCCGGTCGTCACGTGTCGCCCTCGGACCCGGGACCAACCGCGGGCTCCGCTGCAGGCCCCGCCGCGGGCTCTTCAGCCGGCCGGTTACGGAGCACGCGAAACAAGCGGGGCCACAGAAAGATGAGAGGCAAGCGCGTCTCCAAAGCGGTCAACTCGACGCTCGTCCCCGTTCGGCGCTCCACCTTTCGCACCACGTATGGCAGCCAGTTTTCGAAAGTCAGCACATGCTTGAGCCATCGGGCGGTCACCCTGAGCTTGCTCAAGTTGAAGTACGCCGATCTTCTGAGCCGAGCCATCGGCCCCGGCCGGCGCGCCGACCGGTACCCGTGCCCGTCCCGCACGACATGCCCCTCGCCGACCCCGTCCGCCAGCAGCTTCTCGTACGTCTCCACAAGATAGGCGCGTTGAGCCTCGAAGACCGAACTGGCCCGCGAACCGGACTCCGGTCGGATCTCGCTGCGATAACAAATAGCGATCATCTCGCGTGTGAGACCCTCCGCGGTGAAGGGAGTGGCCACGTACGGCGCGGCCCAGTCGAGGACCGTTCTGCGCGCCGCCTTCAGACGGTCATCGAGCCAACGTTCGGCCGCCGCATCCCTCACGTAGAGGACACCGACCTCCTGGATCAAGCGGGAGATCATGAAGTGGTCCCGTGACCGCGCCGACAGCTCGCGCTCGAAATCGCGGGCACTGATGATCAGGCACTTGGCGATCGGACCGTCTGCGCCCTCCGGGGAGAAGGCGATCACGTTGGGGGGCAACAGCCATGCGAGCGACGCCATCAGTCTGGGCGTCCGGTGCGTGAAGCCACCGCGGCGCAACTCTCGGTATGTCCCGAGGTAGTCCTCGACGACCACCACGAGATCGTGCGCGCTATGCCGGTCGGGCGCCGCCCCCACGAGATGGGACCCGTAGAGCAAGACGCCTCGGAGTTGCGTCCCGGTGCCCGCCACGAGCGACTGGGTCAGGAGTTGGGCGCGCCCCGTACCGGCATGGGTCATCCCACGCGCTCGTTCCCGTCGGACTTGCGTCGGTTCCCGATCCGGCGCTCGTCCCTGACGGAGCTGCGTCGTGACCCCCGCCGGCGCTCCGTCAAGCGAATCGCCTCAGCCCTGGATATCTCCGCGCCGCGCGTGGAGTACGCCATTCCCCGGCGCAGCCCGGTGAGGTTGTGGCGTATCCGGCCCTCCATCTCCTCGAGCCAGGAGGCGATTTCGGGCGGGTCCGACGG
>CAUZVZ010000139.1:0-7122 GCA_963583605.1 Gemmatimonadales bacterium UBA6960 | reverse complement strand
GCAAACTGAGAGACGAGTTCTTGAACGGAGAGATCTTCTACACACTGCCTGAGGCAACGGTACTCGTCGAGCAGTGGAGGCGGCTATACAATACCGTCCGACCCCATCGTGCCCACGGCGGACTACCCCCCGCCCCAGAGACGATAAAACCATCGCCCTGGTTCCTCAGGATGCCCCAACTCCAGGGACCACCGATGGCTCAGGGTCTAACATAGGAAGTGGTACCGCAACTGGGGGCACCTCAGTGCCGAACCTGGGCTGTGTAGCAGAACTTCATTCATCGGACCATCCTCAGCTATAAAGGCTCTCGCAACGTACTAGCATGATCGGACGCGCAAAACACTGCCGGATAGCTGGATGCCACGGGAGGGGGGAACTAGGGGCTAGTTGCCGCTGGGGGGATGCGCCTCTATCCGCTCGCGGAACAGCCGTTGGGCCTCGGCTATTTGTTCGCGAGTCATCCGCTCAGGCTCGATGAACGTCAGGCGCAATACTTCCTCCACGGCGGCATCCGGTGGAAGGCTGAAACGGACAAGACGGGACGTTACACCGTGACCCCAATCAGGCAGGATGTCCGCGAGGCGATCGACACCTATCTACGGAAGAGCCCCCGCGTGGGGGATGTGCCTCTGTTCCCCTCTCCGAAGGACGACAGTAAACCGATCCGCCGAGACCTCACCGCCCGGTGGCTTCTGAACGCTGAGAAGCTCGCAGGCCTGCCGAAGCTCGCCGGAAGCCAGTTCCCACCCCTACCGCAGACTGTGGGCGACCGAGCGCAAGCATCTACCCGTCCGGGACGTGGCAGCCGCAGGTGGATGGAAGACAGTGGAAACCGTCCAGCGGCTCTATCAACTAGCGGACGGAGCGACCACGTTGGCGGCTGTACAAGCCGGACAATGACGCGGGGTCGCTTTTTCTTGTGCCCTCGCCGGATGCAATAGGGATGCAATCCGAAAAAGAGGCGTGGACGAGAATAGCTCGAAAGCGCCAGAACGGGCTTCATTACTAGGTTTTCTCTAGTGGGCGGTACAGGATTCGAACCTGTGACCTCCTGGGTGTAAACCAGGCGCTCTGAACCAACTGAGCTAACCGCCCGTGGGTGCTTCTTCCTGTAATTAAGCGGCTTTCCTGGGTTGGTGCTCAGAAAACCCTTCCGGACTGTGTACGTTCGTTGTGCACGTAGGGACCACATCGGCTCACTGCGCCTCTCTGAGCGTGCCACCGTCCAACACAACCCGGAGCATGGTCTCCTGGTCCGCCTGCTGATAAACCTGGCGAAGCGTGTTGGAGTTCGTCCACCCCCCAGCCGCGGCAACGTCAACGTCGGGGAGATGCTTCGTTCCGTAGCCCACTTCCGCCGGTGGACGTGCCACAAGTGGGAGGACGATTCGAGGCTACCCAACGTCTCTGCGATTCTGCTGCGCGGCTAAGATGGTGACGGCAGCCGAAGCACGCGAGCCTGATCCGAACGAGAAGACGGCCACCTCCCAACGATAGAGGTGGCCATGATCTCTCAAGCTGGGAGAATCGCGAGGATCACCGCTCTCTCAGAAATTCGGTCTCAAAAAAATCCACAGCCCCGAAAATATATCCTCCAGTACCTTCCGTGGGGGAAGATCCTCACCACTTCTCGTCCCTACCGCCTCGGGGAGCCCGCAAGCCCGATAGGCGCCCCGATCAAGGTCGACGGGTCCGCCCCCTGCCTCCGAACGAACTTCTGCGTCCGGCCCAGCACGTTGTCAGCTCCGTACCAACTCCCCTCGGAGTCGACGGCTAGCTCGTGGACCTCACCGAAGCGATGCGGCCCCGTGTCGAGCATCCACGAGTAGAGGCGGTTACCCTCCGTGTCGAACTTGACCATCTGCGGGGTCTGATTGTCGGCGACCCAGACCTCATCGTCCGCGGTCACGAAGATGTCGTTGGGGAAGCTCAGCCCTCCCCAAGTGGCCAGGTGCACGCCGTTGGAGTCGAAGACCTGGACCCGGTCGTTGTTCCGGTCTGCGACGTACACGCGACCGCGCGAGTCTGTCGCGACCGCATGCACCGCGTTGAACTGACCGTCCTCCGCACCCCTCGATCCCCACGCCATCAAGAACTTCCCGCTGGCATCGAACTTGGCGACGCGTGAGTTGTCGAGACCGTCGGCCACCACGACGCTCCCATCCGGAAGGAACGCGACGTCCTGTGGGCGGCCGAGGTGCGACTCGTCATCGCCTCCCACGAACGCCTCTCCGAGCTCCATCAAGAGTTCCCGGCCATCGTTCGAGAACACGTGAACCTGATGGCGGCGTTCGTTGACCACCCAGACCCGCCTCGCGGGATCGTAGGGACTGATTCTGATCTTGTGCGGCCCGTTCGTACCCTCGAAGAGATGATCCCACTGATTCCACGTCTCCACCACGCGTCCTTCGCTGTCGACGACGAAGATGCAGTTGTTGAACACAGGTGTGGACCCGAGCGCGCTGATCCCGACAGATCCAACGTACGTGTCCCAGCCCGCGGGCAGTGGGTCCGGCACAGCAATCTCACCGCGCTGGATCACGAAGATCCGATCCACGTTCTCGACGAAGACACCCGGCTGAGAACCCCACGTGAATCCTGTAGGAGCGAACGAGTCCATCCACCCTTCGACAGCCACGTAGGGATCTGCGCTGGGTGACTGGGCGTGAACAGCAGTGGGAGCAGTCAGGAGGAGCGCGGCGCATGCAAGCCGGTCAGTGAAGCGGGAGCGCATGGTCATCAGGGATCTCTGTATCGACACAGGGTGGATCGGCGTTCGGCGGTCGGAACGTACTATTGGAATCCTCGGGTGTCGAACGGAGTGATCGTCTCGGGATCGTACTGTTGGTAGACCTTCCTGAGCAGACTGACGCACCGTAGGATCAGGGGCCCGATAAGCCGACTGAGATTCTTCGCCCAGGGTCAGCACCATGAAGCTCATAGTGATAACCGGGATTCTCCTCGTCGCCTCCGGAACGGCTCTCGTGTACTACGGCAACGACCAAGCCGGTGAGGTGACCGTGGAAGCGGTTGCTGGGGGCCAAGCCCTGGCCTCAGAGAGGCAGGTTCTATCTTCTAGCCAAACCGAACTCGACGTCAGTAGCCGCGTTTGGCCGATCTACGCCGAAGTGCTGTCGCGGATCCGGGGCTATCTCGACGCGCATATCGCCGCATCGGGTGACTCATCGATTACCGTCGATCTGCCCCCCTTAGCCGGGAACCTCTACACGGAACGGTATTCCGGTACCGTGATCTTTGGCGGCGCTGTCGTTTGGACGCTTGAGGTTTTCGCCCCGCGGCCTGCCGACCTCCGGTCCGCACCGACGCTCACTATCCGCTTCGATGAACCCGGTGATCTTCAGGAGGGCCCTAGGCTTATCCTCTCTCTCGACCCTGTGGATGGTGAGGTGGCGATAATCCCCACCAACGGCGTAGTCCCCACAGTCGGTCCACTTCCTGTTGTGATCCCGGAAGAGGAACCGGATGCTGAGATTGCTCAACTGACTCAGAGCATCATCGAGGCTCAACTCTTAAGGCTGGGCCCGGCCAATCCCTAAGCGGCGCCGTACGAAAAGGCCCTACAGAGCGGCGCCGCGCGAAAAGGCCCTACAGAAAGGCAGTACGAAAAAGCCCTACAGGATGATCGCCAGTGGCACCAGGAACACGTAACCCAGGACGAGGAGGATCGGGGCCCACGTGATAGAGCCCATGGAGAGAAGCCAGTAGCCGAGCGCAATCGTCACGACGGCTCCGGCAGCGAAGGCGAGATTGATCCTCGAGAACTGAAGGGACGCTCTACTCGCCCCACCGGGTTCGTCTTTCTTGCTCATGGCCCAGATCCTATTTCAGGGACGGACGCCGGTCAACCGATCGAGCCCAACCCTCACAGGCTGAGCCGCTCCACATGCCGGGTAAGCCGGGACCGAGAAATCCCGAGAAGCGAGGCGGCCTCCGTCTTGTTCCCTTCCGTTTGCTCCAGGACACGGCGGATCTGGCCCTCGATCGCGGCGTCCAGCGTCAGATCGCCTTCAGGTACGCGATCTGACGCCTTCGGCGACACGCTCACGTCAGCATGGATCCCAAGGGTGAGATGGTCCGGACCGATCAACAGTCCACGTGCCACGATGGCTGCACGGGTCAACGCGTTTTCGAGTTCACGCACGTTCCCGGGCCAATCGTACTCCTGAATACAGACCATCGCCTCATCGGAGATCGCCCGCACCGTGGCCCCCGTCTCGCGGCGGATACCCCCGAGAAGATGCTTAGCGAGAAGAGGGATGTCCGCCTTCCTGTCTCGCAGGCTCGGAACATGGATCTCCACCACCTGCAGGCGGAAGTAGAGATCCTCGCGGAACCCGCCCTCGGCAACCAGCTCCTCCATGGGTTGATGTGTGGCAGCCACGACGCGCGCCTCGGTCGTCCGGGGCTGTTCACCGCCCACCGGATAGAATTGCCGTTCCTGAAGCACCCGAAGGAGCTTGGACTGAAAGTCCGGGGAGGTGTCCCCGATCTCGTCGAGGAAGATCGTGCCCCGCCCCGCGAGTTCGAAATACCCCTTTTTCCCGCCCACGGCTCCGGTGAACGCCCCTCGCACGTGCCCGAAGAGCTCCGATTCCAACAGTGTATCGGTGAGCGCGGTACAGTTGACCGCGATAAACGGCTCATCCGAGTGGATCGAGTGGTCGTGTACGGCCCGGGCGATCATCTCCTTCCCCGTGCCCGTGTCTCCTCTCACCAGTACGGTCGCCCGATTCCGGGAAAGAACCCCGATCATCTTGTAGATTTCGATCATCCTGGGATCTCGACCGACCACTTTCCGGACGCCCTCTTCGGACTCGTCATCGGCCTCTTCGCCGTCCATCTCGCGTTGCTCCACGGCAGCTCGGCTGACCTCCTGATCGCTCAGACAACGATCCACGACGACCTCGAGTTCTTTGAGCCCGACCGGCTTCACGAGGTAGTCGAAGGCCCCGGACTTCATGGCCTCCACGGCGGACGTCATGGTGTCGTGGCCCGTCATGACGATCACGTCGACGAACTCCATGGATTCCCGGATCCTGCTCAAGAGCTCGAGCCCCGTCATCCCATCCATGCGCACATCGGTGACGACGACAGCCGGATCGAAGGCGCTGACCTTCGACAGCGCGACTTCTGCGCTATCGGCTTCGTCTATTTCGTGACCCGAATATTCGAGTTTCTCTCGAAAAATGGATCGAAGGTCGGCGTCGTCGTCGACTAGGAGGATGCGAGCCACGTTGGGTCCTTTTTAGAAGCGCGTTTCTAGAGGTGCGTTGCCAACTCTTACTCCGCTCCGTCCGGGTCGGGTCCAGTATCACCATCCTGTAAGCCGCCAGGGATCATCCAGAAGCTGGGCCGATCCGGGATGTCCGCCGCTCTGAGTCTGGCCATCCGCTCACGCCGTGCCCCCCTGCGAACCGCCACCATGGTAACGAGCACCAGGCTCAGTATCATCCAAAATACCGCTGAGTGCGAGAGCACGAACAGCCATCCGTAGCGATCCTCGACATAGCGCCGCCAGTCCTCCTCGAACTGGGCGGTGGTGGTCCCAAACGTGGCCCGGAACGCCCGTTCGAAGTTTCCATCCTCTTTCCACCGTCGGAGCAGCACCTCGAGCGCCCGCGGCCCACCTTCCACCACCAGGTATTCCACGGTGGTGGCGGACAGAAGATACGCAGTGCGAGCCCTGGCCTCATCCCTCGGCCACGAAAAAGTAAGGGAGTCGAGTGGGCTCCCCCCCCGGGCCAGGGCGATCCGGAGCTTCCAGCCCTCACTCCAGTCCCACCCGCCGCTCGCCCACTGCGCGTATCCTTCGGAGAACCAACGGGGCAGGCGGAGTCCGTCCAGGTATTGGTGCAGGCCTATGTGCGCCCACTCATGGCGCAGGATACGGGCGTCACTCCAGCCCGCACCCCGCTCCGATGCGTACGCTGGAATGACGATCGCCGACTGCACTGGCAACGCCACACCGGCACCCCAGTCCGGAGTCGCTCCCCCAGTCAGGCGAGCGAACTGGGCCTCGTCGGGAGCCAGCACGAGGAGCACCCCGCTCGGCACCTCGGGAGGCAGTCCCGGTAGTGGGGTCGCAGCGTCCAGCGTGCGAAGCACTCGGACGGCCTTGATCGAATCAGAGGAAACGAAAGAAATCGTGGCCCGCGCCCCGGACAGATATCGACCGGTCGGAAGCCTCAGCCCATCGTCGTCCTGCCACTGCGCATCGGAAGCGGCCGCGTATTGGACGGCGGAGTTCTGCACAAGCCCGTCCTGTCCGACCGCGTCCTGCCCGATCGCGAGAATCAGAGCCAGGACGGCTGGAATCACGTCGCCGCCACGGCTCCGAGCTGCTCGATCTTTGTCCGCAAAGACGTGTTGTCGGGGTTCAATTCCAGGGCTCGACGCCACAGCACGGCAGCCTCCTCAGTGTTGGAGTTCTTGAGCTCGATGGCGCCGATCTTGATCAAGACGTCTTCACCGAGGCGGGAGGCCCATTTCAGGGCCGCCTCGTAGTACTGCTTGGCCTGAGCCTTGTCTCCGTGGCCCAGGGCCTTGGTCCCCGAGGGCCTTGTAGGCCTGGGGAGGAGGAGAATCGCCACTGATGGCCCTCTCGTAATAACCCTTTGCGGTCTCGCCGTCCCCGCGATGCTCCAGGACGGCTCCGGTATTCACGAGGGTCGCCCCTGCGTCCGGATATTGTTTGAGTCCCTCTTGACCGCGCCACCCGAGTCCCGCAGCAATGTAGAGCGGATTGTACTCCGGACACTCCTCGGTTATGAGCTTACCGGCCGCCTTGATCACGACCGCTTCGTAATGGGACTCGAGATTGGCCAAGAAAGGACCTTCGCCCAAGCGAGAGAAGGGCCTGACTCGCTCCTGGGCCGAGGCGAGCAGAGAAACCGCTTCATCCAAACGCTCTGGATCCTTGAGCACACAGACGGCGGCCTCCGGCCAGGGGTTGCCGGCGGTCGCCAAGGATTTTTCGACCTGCCGGAGTCGGGCGACATCTCTGCGGAATTGGTCGGCCACCTCTTGGGGGTCCGCCGGAAGCGTGTCGGATTCTAGAATTCGGCGCAGGCGCGTGGCCGAAAATCCGTCCTTCTCAAAGAT
>CAUZVZ010000138.1:0-7187 GCA_963583605.1 Gemmatimonadales bacterium UBA6960 | reverse complement strand
TCAACTCGCCGAATGGGTCGAGTCCGTGGTGGAGGGCAATTCCGATGAGGTCACGCTTTATCGTGGTGGTGAGACCAAGGTCTTGGGTTTCCTGGTCGGCCAGGTCATGCGTCGGTCCAAAGGCCAGGCCGACCCGCGACGCGTGAACGAGCTGTTGGTCGAACGGCTCAGCTGATCCGCGGCGTGTGAACGCTCATGCCACAGCCTCTTCTTCTTCGGCTTTACTGTGAAAAAATTTCCCATGTACGGTTACATCACCCTAACCTTTTGCTTCGTCTGCTCTTCGGACAAGCCTCCACGCTAGTTAGCAGAATAGATATATACCTCAACCTTTGCGATACCAGACCCTGCTACCTGCTACCGGGTTCTACCCCGTCTTCGCGGACGGTTGAGTTAAGGTACTGGCCTCCCCCTGGAGGGAGTCGATCCTTCGTTGGATTCTGGGATTGTGGAAGCGCTCGATGTAGTCGAAGACGTCGGATCGGGCGTCGGCCACGGTCAGGTAGCGGCGCCGGTTGACGCGCTCGCGTTTAAGCATGCCGAAGAAGCCCTCAGCGGGAGCGTTGTCGCCGCAATGGCCGATGGCACTCATGCTCAGTGTGATGTGGTGATCCTTCAAGAACTGCTGGTACTCGTAGGATGTAAACTGTGTGCCGCGGTCCGAGTGTAGGATCACGGGCTCGCGATCTGGGCGTTGCCAGCAAGCCATCAGAACCGCTTGGAGGACGAGCTGGCGGTCCTGCGTGGTCGACATCGACCAGCCGACCACCTTACCGCCGTAGAGGTCGATCACCACGCAGAGATAGAGCCAGCCCTCGGCCGTGCCGATGTACGTGATATCGGTCACCCACTTGGCGTTCGGCTCTGTGGCACTGAAGTCTCGCTCGAGGTGGTTTCGAACGTACGCTGGCCGGATCCCGTTTCGTTTCCGTCGCCACTGTCTGCGCTGCGGGATGCCGTAGAGCCCGTTATTGGCCATGAGCCGGGCGATACGGTTGCGGCTGGCCGTCTCGCCCTCGTCGCTTAGGACCTCGTGCATCCGGGGCATGCCCAGCACGCCGTCGCTCGCCGCATGGTGTTCACGGATCCGTGAGAGTAGACGCAGATTATCCATCGCACGCGCGCTCATGGGCCTCTTGGCCCAGCCGTAGAAGCCGCTGGTTGACACCCGCAGGCATCGGCACATCAGTTGAACAGGGTAGACGCCGCGACAGCGCTGAATCGTCTGATACTTCACTTCGATTCGCTGGCGAAGAACGCTGCCGCATCGCGCAAAAAATTACGCTCCCTCTTCACCTTGGCCAGCTCCCGCTTCAAGGCCAAGACCTCTTGATCCCTCGCCGCGCCCGAGCCTAGGAACGCCTTGCCGTCGGACTCCAACGCCCGTCGCCAGCGGAACAGAAGATTTGCGCCGACACCGATATCGCGGGCCACCTCGCTCACACTCGCGCCCGGCTGACGGGTCAGTCCCACCGCCTCTCGCTTGAACTCCACACTGTACTTCTTTCGCTTTGCCATGACACTCCTCCTGGCTCAAGATGAGCCTTCTTTGAAGTGCCCGCACTAGCGGGGTAGAACCCCTAACCCATCCACCGCTAGCAGGTGTTGCGCCTGGGTTGCGCGAAGAAATGATGACCGTTCGAGGGTTAAAAGCCCATTCGGGGCGCGCTGTCGGGTGGGGGCTGGTCACAGCACTAGGAGTCGTTGGTATGCTCGTCTCACCCGCTGAGGCCTGGGCAGCCGGGTTTGATTGTGACGCGTCACCCGCTGCGGAGACGGCCTGTATGCAAGCGGCCGGCGGGGTGCTACTGACCTTAATCGGTGGCATAGCTTTGGGGTTGGGTACGCGCTGGGAGAGTGAAACCCGCGACTCAGAAGCAGCCAGGTACAATGTTGAAATGAGGCGAGCTACTGCAGAGGCGTCTAGGATGTGGGCTGAGATGCAGCAGCGCACCATGATCACGGTAACGCCCGGAGCACGACTTCCTCCGACACGTTAGGGTTCACGGGATCCTTCAGGAGGGTCTGAATGCGTCGGGGCAGAATCAGGGCATGAAGAAAGCCCTGCTGTTCGCGCTCGCCCTATCAGTCATCCCCGTTGGGGTCGATTCGCTCAGCCCCCATTGAGTCACTATCATGCCCCGCTTGAGGCTACAGCCTTGAGCGGGGCATGATTTTGGATCCAAACGCGACCTTGTGTCGAATCGTTAAGTCTGGGATGTTCCGTCCACGACTTAATCATCATCGCCAAGCCCACCGTCGAGAGACTCACCTTCCTCGACCTTCCAAGAAAAACTGAATCGTCCCCGAGGATTGAGCCGGAGCACCGCTTGGGGGTCCTTCACTCCGAGGGTGATGTCGGCGTCGGCGGGGGCGCTTAATGCCCCCGCTACGCCATCCAACTCTTGATCACTCAACTCAGCACCTGGCGCTAAACCTCAGCACTGAACTCACAACCATGTTCTGCACCCATAGCGATGAGTGCGTCAGCATCTGGAGTTAGCCCCTGACGGTGGACATTTATTCTCTTTAGGGAAAGGAATCCACGATGCCAAGAACGAGACTGCTGTATTCGCTGGAGTTCCGGCAGCAGATGGTGGAGCTGGTCAAAGCAGGTCGCACGCCAGAGGAATTGAGTAGGGAGTTCGAGCCCACGGCTCAGACGATCCACAATTGGGTGGAGCAGACGGACCTCGACGGGGGAGTCAGAAGCGACGGCCTGACGACGTCAGAGCTACGCGAGCTTCGGCGTGAGAACAAGCGGCTGCGAGGCGAGCGGGAGGTCCTAAAAAAGCCGCGGCCTGGTTCGCTCAGGAGTCCGACTCGGTGCCCCCGAAGCGTTCGAGTTCGTGAGGGCCAACCAGGCCGAGTTCAGCGTACGGATGATGTGTGAAGTTCTGAGCGTCTCGACCAGCGGATACTACGTGTGGAGAAAGCGTCCTCCATCGCGGCGAGCCGTCGAGAACGAGAGGGTGGTGGGTCGTATGCGCGAGATCCACTCGTTTAGCCGGGAGACGTATGGCCAGCCACGGATGTACGCCGAGCTCAGGGGCGACGGCTGGCAGGTGAATCACAAGCGGGTGCGTCGTCTGATGAGGCTGGCAGGATTACAAGGCGCTACGCGGCGAAGGAAGTGGCGCACGACGAAGCGAGACAGAGATGCCCGACCTGCCCCCGATCTCGTCGCGCGTGACTTCGGCGTGCACGGCCCGGACCAGCTCTCGGTTGCCGACATCACCCACGTGCCGATCTGGAGCGGCTTCTTGTACCTGTCGGTCGTCGTCGATGCGTGGAGCCGCTGCGTGGTCGGCTGGTCGATGAAGACTCATCTCAAGACCCAGCTCGTGCTCGACGCGCTGAACATGGCGCTGCAGCAGCGACGACCGAACGGTGTCATCCCATCGTAGCGATCAGGGTACTCAGTACACCTCGATCGCCTTCGGCCTGCGGTGCAAAGAGGCAAGCGTCCGTTTTTCGATGGGCTCGGTCGGTGACGCCTACGACAACGCGATGTGCGAGAGCTTCTTCGCCACCCTCTAGACCGAGCTGATCGAACGAAAGAGCTTCCGGAATCAGGCCGAGGCACGCATGGCCGTTTTCGATTTCATCGAAGCGTGGTACAATCCGCGCCGACGGCACTCAGCCCTCGGCCAGATGTCTCCCATCAACTACGAAAAGGAGCACGCCCGAGTCGCTTGAGTCCCTAGTGCAAAACCGTCCGCCCTACGGGGTCAACTCCAGGGTATCGCCCTGCCTCCGAGCAGCTCCTGCGTCTCGCCTTCAGTAAGCCCCACCTCGGCCACGTCCCCACTGGCGTCGAGCAGTTCTCGGTCCTCCTCCGTTCTGGCTAGGGCCAGCGAACCGGCAGCGCAGCCCGCACCCGACAGTGCGAACACGGGGCCCAACACCAGCACCTCCCATCCAAGGCCCGTCGCCAAAACAAAGGTCCCGGACAGCAGAAGACCCCCAACACCTCCCCACACTGCAAAACGCGGAAGCGACATCTGATCAAACCTGCGACGTCCCTCAACAATCCCGAGGACCCCGGAGAACGTGACGCCGGCAAGAAAGCCGAGCAGACCGAACCCGAGGGGGAATGGGACGTCGGCGGCGCCAACACCGACTACGAGCAGCAGGGCGACGCCCGCGCCGAACCATGCTACTCCCCAGGTCAGGCCCATCCCGACCGCGCCGCGGATGCGTCTCAGCCACTTCTTCATCGCTACCTCCCTGTACCCTCGCACCTTCTACTACGGATGGTGCCGATCCCCAATTCTGCCCTGCCCCACTCAGACCCGCAACTCAGGACGAGCAGAACCCTTATTTATCGTCTGCTGTGTCGGAAGGAACCGTACCCTCCACCACAGGCAACCTTCTTCCCATCAGAGAACGCGGTACTGCCCATAAGAGGAACCGCCTGTGTAGGGTTTCTCTAGGCGCGCATTCTGTTCAGGAACTTGTCGATCTCGTCATTGGCAGCCCCGGCACTGGCTGTCACCGGCGCACCCTGTACTTCAGGCTGTGTGGGGTTCGTCGAGGCGCGAGCGAGAAGGATTCTCTGTTGAAGCTCTAACTTGTCCTGACGAAGCGCAAAGAGTTCCCGTTGTAGAGAATTACGCCGGGCAGCCTGCTGGTTTCTCAACTCCCCTATCTGCCGGTTACAACGTTCATAATCCGGATTTACCCTCCCAATAGCGGCACCGACACAACCCATAAGGGCTGCTCTCGCTTCTTGCTCGTCAGCCTCCGGATCCATGCTTGCTAATAACTACCCTTCACGGCCTTCGTAAAGCTCAAGCATCTCTCGTTCAGCCTCAGTCTGAGCAACCCCATCCACGGGCACCCAGAGCAGGGTTACGACCTCGCATTCATAACACTGGATTAGAGCCATCAGCTAGTCCTCAGTGTCTCAACGGGGTGGTTAGGTGACCGTCTCACCGTCCTCAATCCACTCACCGTACCGCTCGCTTCCCGATCAGCCTGGCGGGGTCCGCGTCGGGCCTGGGCGTGAACTTGCCCACCGACTCCCCGTCAAAGTTCGCCACGTAGAGGTTCCCCTCCCGGTCCACGGAAACCTGGTGGGGACGTTGGAAGCCTCCGCTGCCGCCGTCGAACCCACTCGACGTCCCGCCGTATGTGCCCCAGTGATAGAGTAGGTGGCCGTCCGTGTCGTACTTGAGCATCCGGTTCGTTGTCCGGCCGATCACCCAGACGCTGTTGCTCTCATCCACCCATATCCCTGTGGGACTCGCAATGTCGGGCCATTCCGCCACAAAGGTGCCGTCCTCCTCGAAGACCTGGATTCGGTCGTTGCTGCGGTCGACCACGTAGATGCGGTGATCCCGGTCGATCGCGAGCCCATGCACCGTGTCGAACTCCCCTGGACCGTCCCCACACGTGCCGAATTCCGAGAGATACTCGCCCTGTCCGTTGTAGCGGACGACGCGGCAGTTCCAGTAACCGTCGCCGAGCAGGAAGTCACCGTTCGGGAAGAACGCAAGCACGGCGGGCTGGCCGTACTCGTAAGGGCCTGGTGTCCTTGACCGGGCCTCCTCTAGGCTCTCTGGGATCGGGGTGTCGCCGATGCGGAGCAGCAGCTCCTTGCCGTCGTTGCTGAACTTGAGCACCTGCATGTGCGGGCCGCCGCCGCCGCGCTCGACCACCCAGACGGGCATCGCGGGATCGTAAGGATCCACGTAGACCTGGTGCGGCCAGTTGAGGATCGAGTCCCACTGAGTCCACACCTCGGTGATCTCGCCGTTGCGGTTGGCCACTGCGATCGCGTTCGAACGCGGCTCGCGGAGCTCGCCCTGATCGTTCATGTCCCCCCAATGGACGGCGAAGACGCGGTCGGGATCGATCGCCGAAACGCCCGACACTTGCCCCCAGTGCCACGTCGCGTCGTGGTTCGGCGCCGGCTTCCACCAATCGACCGCGGGCATGTACTCGCCGTTCCGGTCGTCGCCGCCCACGGTCCCGGTGCCGCTCGAGGAATCCGTCCGGTTTTCACCTACGCAGCCCGCGAAGGTCGCCACCCAGACGCCGAGAACCAGCATCGAAAAGGCGTATCGACGGTCCATGACTGTTGCTCCTGTCGCTGGAAGCGGAGCAGCGAGAGTTAGTAACAAGGCTTTCTTTACCGGACCATCCTCCACCAGAAGTGCTCTCGCAACGTACTAGCCTGATCGGACGAGCAAAACCGTGTTTATGGGTTCAGCGTCAGCGGTGGTGAAATAGGGGGGGTGCCCCACTGGGGTCGCGCTTATCGGGGAAAGGGACCCGCCCCAGCTACCAAATATTTTTCGGGGAACGGCGGTTCACTGGCGGCGATGTGCCAATGAGGGGGGCCGTCGGGGTCGCCAGGCCCGAAGCCGAGCCCTCTGAATCAACAGACCGGCAATGACGAGGACCTCGGAAACCGGAGGCAATATCGGGGTACGCCTAAGTTCGACATCATCGCCAACCCAGGAGGAACACGTTGTCCAGCCCAATGATCACGATCCGCTAAATTGTTTTCAGAAAACGGCGTTTCAGAATGACGCTCCGATGTGTATGTACTTCAGCCCTCCGAATATCAGAATTGAAACAAATGTTCGTTCCCTGGCCATTGGGTAGGTGCGCTAGATAGGGCTGGTTGTTGCTGACTGCTCTGGCTCGAGGGGCATCTGGTGGCTTATCCCCCTCTGCTGCGCGCGTTTGCGATGGCGATTTCAAATGTTCATTTCAAATCGGCTTCAAGGCGAGCTGCACCTTCTTCAGCAGTGATACGCCCGTCTGCTATGGCAGCATTCATCTCGGCCTCCATCCACCGTCCCCTTTCAATCACTGCGAGCCAGTACTCGGCCTGTGTTCCAGTCAGCGAGCTATTTGCGATGGCGGACTCGGTAGGATTGATTAATCCTCACTCCGGTCAAAAAATAAACCCGACGTTCGCTATTCGTATCGTTGGTATAAACTCAAACAATTCGTCCTGTGGAGCTCCGATGAGTCGCTTTAGGCCAAATCCAAGGCCAACATAGAAGTTGTCGTTTGGTCCTAGAACAAAACTACGATTCAGATCAAAGCCGTAACCGAAGTAGGTCCCACCGTCTACCGCGGTAAGGCCCATCTTCGCACCAAATGCCCATCCGACAGGAGCGTTGTACGTCCGGGTGCGGTTACTGCCTGGGTAAAACCGCCAGAACACG
>CAUZVZ010000137.1:0-7231 GCA_963583605.1 Gemmatimonadales bacterium UBA6960 | reverse complement strand
TGTCGAGAACCCACCGGTTGATAATCCAGGCGACAAATCCTAGTGGAACGTACTTAGTGAGCGCCCAACCAACGGCCCTGCGGGATCGCTCGACCGCCTTGTGTCGGCTCAGCACCCAGTGCTTCAGCGGTCTCGTATTGAGGATGAAGAGCGCATCGGGATAGAGATCATCGAGGTTCTTGATCGAAGCACATCCGCCATCGGAGAACGCATCGAACGGGTCGAGTCGGTCCCGATTCTTGGTGATCGACCAATCTGTCCACCGCGGCTTGTGGGCGGAGCGATAGGAGAGTTGATCTCCCAGGATCCTGTGCAGCGTAGTCGTGCCGGTCTTGTTGAAGCCGACGCAGAAGACCTTTGGGTGCCCCCGGTCTTGCACAAGCTCCTCTGGTTCATGGGTCCTGAAATTAGATCCGCAAGGAATCTCAGAGACACCGCTTGCTGAAGCAACGCCCGCGCGGCACATGCGACCCTTCGGGGGGCCAACCCGGTCGTTCACCCGTTCGGCCAGTGCTATACTCAAGAGTGGGAAGGATTCCAGTGCCGCCATGATCTTATCGAGCGCCAGCAAGCGTATGACTGCATCGGAAAAAGAGACGCGAGCGACCCCCATGGGCGTCCTCCGCCGCTACTGGCGGGTGGCAGACGCCAAAGTGTGGCACTTGGCGGTGCCGATGGGCATTATCCTGCTCGCGAGCGCCTTCGACGGGGCCTCACTCTCACTTCTCATGCCGCTCACGGACGCGGTGGTAGAGAACTCCTTCGACTTCCTGGAGAGTTCGAGAGCCTTCGGATGGATTCTTTGGCTCGTGCCGGACGGTCTGGACCCGTCGGCACGAGACGCCTACCTCGTGCTCTGCATCGCCATCCTGATCATTCTCGGGCGCGTGGGGAAGCTGGTGCTCCAATACGTGAGCCGGCTCATCGTGACGGCGCGCAACGAACGGTACCGAGTCAAGGTCGGCAAGGAGACGTTCGGAAGGGTCCTAGCGTTCGGCCGGCAGTACTTCGACGGCCAGGCGATCGGCAGAATCGATGCGGAAATCGGGTGGTCCAGCTCCGTCCTCGGACTCTTGATCGCGGCTCAAGAACTCTTCCGTTACGTGATTTCACTTCTCGTGAAGGTCGGCGTGATGGTGGCGATCTCGATCCCGCTCTCGATCGCCTTCATCGTGACGCTACCGCTGGTGCAACGTCTGGTGGCCACGGTCAATCGGGCGGTGAAACGCATCTCGGAGGAGGGCGTCGAGGTAGACCGACAGATCCGGGCGCAGATCCTCGACTTGCTTGGTGCGGTTCCGCTCGTTAAGGCGTATTCGCAGGAAGAGACCGCTGCGGAGATGTACGAGAAGGTCCTCCGCGAGGGGGAGGGCGTGGCGGTGCGGCGCGAGCGGGCCATCGGCATTCGTTATCCCATCGAGGAAATCACGATCCTCCTTGCGATGCTCCTCGTGCAGGGCGTGTTCATCTATGCGACGGGGGATTTTCGCCCGGCCGACTTGGCCGTTTTTGGCGCCTTTCTCATCGTGCTTCAACAAGCGCTTCGTGACTACAAGTTGATCAGCCGCTTCAGCCTCCGCGTCTTCGAAGAACTTCCTCGCTTGGAGGCGGTTGCAGGGCTCTTTTCCGACGAAGGCAAGTTCATCGTGCCCTCCGGTGAAAGGATCTTCGAGAGGCTCGAGCACGGGATCGAGGTCTCCCATCTCGACTTCAGCTACGCCCAAGCGACCGAGGCGCTGCAGGACCTGAACACGACCATCCCCGCCGGTAAGGTCACGGCCATCGTGGGCTCCAGTGGAGCGGGTAAGACAACGTTCGTCGATCTCCTCGCGCGCTTCTACGACTGCGAGCCCGGCACCATCCTCTTGGATGGCACGGACATCCGGGAGTACTCCCTCCCATCGCTACATTCCCGAATGGCGATCGTCAGCCAGGACGTGTGGCTATTGAACCGATCCTTGCGCGACAATCTCACGTTTGGGCTCGAGCGGAGCGTGCCGGACGAGGAGTTAGCCCGGGCCCTATCCGATGTAGAGTTGAACGACTTCCTCGAAGACCTTCCGGGCGGCCTGGACACTGAGGTGGGGGACAGGGGCGTTCGGCTATCTGGGGGACAGCGGCAGCGCATCGCGCTCACTCGCGCGCTCTTGAGGGATCCCGACATCGTGATTCTCGACGAGGCGACATCGGCCCTCGACAGCGTGATTGAGCAGGGCGTGGCCGACGCGATCAAACGGCGGCTGACGGGACACACCCTCATCGTGATCGCGCATCGGCTGTCCACCATCCGGGACGCGGACCTCATTCTTGTTTTCGAGGGCGGCCGCATCGTCGAGAGCGGCACTTGGAGTGAGTTGGTCGAGCGGGGTGGAGCTTTTCACGATCTCTATAGTGCTCAAGCTGAGAAGGACACGCCCGTCGGCGCATGACCCATCCCCGGGGCGGAGTCGGCTTGAGGCAGCCCTCCGCCGGAGCTAAAGTAGGCGACTCTCTATACTGAAGACCGGGAATCAATCAAAATCAGCGGAGTGCCGCATGCGATCGATATGCATTTGCGCGATCTTGCTGGGGCACGCGCTTTGGGCTCCGTCCCACGCGTCAGCGCAGGACCCGGGCCGCATGGGGTCACGTATCCTCTCTATGGACTCGTGGACATACGAAGCGATCGAACGGCTTAGGAGTAGAGGCTACCTGCAGGGCCTGAATCCCATGGTTCAGCCCTACCGCAGAATCGATGTGGCCGCAGAGCTTGTCGGCGTCGACGCGGACGGGCTTCAGGAGCCGACTGCCGGCTGGGTGCGCATGCTAATGGGCGAACTCGCCCCGGAGTTCGCCCGCCTTTCTGAATCGGAAGATGAGACGGCGGGACAGCGAGTGGGTTTCCAATTCCTTCTTGGGGCAACCGGCGCGGACAGCCGGCGACGTGATCCGCTGATACCCTACCGCACCACGAGTAATGAGGGGCTGAAAGATCGTGCTTGGTGGTCCTGGGCGGGCGGACTCTGGCTAGAAACCCACAACGTCGCGGCCGAGACGAGACTCACTCGGGACACATGGTGGAAGGATGCGCATGGTGATCCGGACGGGCAGAACCCCGGCGGATTCAAGTTCCTCGGGCGTACGGACAACGCCTACCTGACGGCTGCCTTTCCGTGGGGCAACATCTGGGTCGGCCGGTTCAAGCGGAACTGGGGTCCCGTCGGCCAGACCGGCATGATGATCGGAGACAACGCGACCCCCTATCCCCAGATCGGGCTCGACTTAGGGAGGGGGAACCTCAGCTTCCGCTTCATGGCTGGCGAATTGGAGTCGGTCGACGGGCGACAGCGTTACATCGTGAGCAATCGGCTCGACTACCGGCGCGGCGATTTCTGGGTGTCTGTCGGCGAGTCCGCGCTCTACTCGGGAGAGAGCGCCGTGCTTCGGCTGTTCAACCCGTTGGAATTCATCTTCTTCGACCACAGTTCCAACTACGACCGGCAAGCGATCTCCGGTAACATGATGTTCAACACGATGTTCTGGTGGAAGCGAGGCCAGAGTACGCTCTACGGTGAGTTCGCCCTCGACGATTTCGACCTCAATCCACGAATCGGCACTTCAACCCGGCCTATCGAAGCCACTTCCTATCAGCTGAGCCTGGGGGGACGGTATCTGGGCGTGTCCGACCAACTCGAGTTGGGCTTCGACTACCGCAGGGTCTCCGCGTGGTCGTACCGTTCCGGAATACTTACCGAGGTATGGATGCATCTGGACCGCGGACTCGGGGATCCATGGTCGGACTACGACCGTCTCACGTTGCGGGCCAACTGGTATCCCTCCACCCAGGGCCTGCGCGTGTCACCCGTTCTTCAGTTTCAGCGCAAGGGCGAGGGCGATTATCGGAATCCCGATCCGCCACAGTTGGGCCTACCCGGAATCTTCCACGGTGTGCTAGAGACCACCAAGCGTGTGGCGGTTCAGGGGCGATACCAGCCCCGCCGTGAGGTTTTCTTGGAGTGGGATATTGGCCGAAGCTTTATCTCAGATCCGAGCCATGTGAACGGGCCCAGTGAAGGACGCTTCTCCGTTCTCGTGAGGCTTGGGCTCATGTTCGAATTCCCCCGAGGGGGTCCCTGACCTCCTCCCTCAGGAAGGCCGCCGCAGATAGTCGTCGATCTGCGCCTGGACCCCAAGCAGTTGGACCGCCTCGCGCGTGAACCAGGAGCGGTAGGACCGGTGGTCCATCTTCTCCGGTTCACCGTGAGGGACATCCGTCCGGGAGATACTGCCCCGATGCATCCGCCACACGTTCTTGAAGGGTAGATCGTACGCGCGTGGCAGCGTCCCCGAATCCCGAATCGATAGGAGGGAAAGGAAGATGTCCTCTCCGTTCCATTTGGGTGAGCCCCGGGTGATGAGTTCGGCGGCGGACAGCTCAGCTTCGAGGAATACGTCCGCGTACGACCGATGCATCATGAGGCAGCGAGTGAGGACGACGGGTGTCTCCCCGCGCTCCCAACCGGCGTACGAGTATTGGTAGGCTGAGCTGATGCGACGTCCAAAGATCCCGTGCAGCGTGAACGGCGCTTGGTCGAAGAACGACTTGAGAGCGGTGATCGAACGCTCAGGCACCACCAAATCGTCATCGACGATCAAGACCGCCTGGTTCCTCGCTTCCCTGGCTGCTACGAAGCGTAACGCGAGCCCATAGCGATCGTTGAGATCCCAGTCGTGCCGGTGGATGATGTCACAGCGCCGGCTCTTGTACGAGAAACGCGCGCGCTCACGCCCGTGAGAGACGTGAATCTCGTCGATGAGCGGATGCCGGGCGAGCAAGGGCAGTATCACACGACGCAACCACCCCGGTCGATTCCAGTTGAGGATGACTACACTGACATTCACGGTTCTTCCTGTCGCTCGAATTCGGAGGCGTCGGGATAATATTCGTCGAGGAAGTCCCGCACGCGCTCGCACACCCAGGCGTCGGGATCCGCTCCCTGGTCATCGTTGAGACAATAGAACTTGGGTCGCATCTCCATGAGCGCGTCCAAAGCGCGAGCCTGCTCATCCCGGGCATTGCCGATCTGGTGAAAACGATGGTACTGAAGCAGTTCGCGGGCCTTCACAGCCTCGGCGTGCCGCCGCCTGGGGCCGAGCATCCACATCCGGTAGAGTCGATCCATGCGCAAGTCCGAACCGGCCCGGAAACGGCTATTGCGGGTCCGGTGCAACGCCTTTTGATTCGCCTCCAACATGTCCTCCCAAAACGGTTTATAGACGAACCGAGGACAGTGCTCAAGATGCACGGTACTGAAGAACTTCCATCGTTTTCGATAGATCCGGAACGGAAGCCAAATCCCAAAGTGGGTTCCAAAAACCCGATGTTTCCCCTCAGCCGTCAAGAAGTCCTCTCGGACGGTCGGGGCCCCGAACAGAAAATCGTCGTTCGAGTACAGGAAATGATCCGAAAGACCGGGAACCGCGTGCACGAAGCTTTCGATGGCGGTCGAATTGAACGTCGGTAGGTAGGGGGCGAAACCACTCAGTTCGTCGTGATGGACGACATTCACTCTCGGATTACTCACGTCGAGCCACGCTGGGACCTGCGGGCGACGTGTGATGATGTGGACCTTGTTGACCCAGCCGGCGAACATGGCCACCGACCGGAGGCTATACCGCAAAAGATCGTACGAATCGCGGGTCCGCTCCGGATTCAGGTGGTGCGAGCCCGAAGCGTAGCGTCGCATGTCCGCCTGAAGCTGTGGGTCGCCCCCGTCGACCCAGGCGTACACGAGATCGACGACAGGCGGCCCCTCGGGCACCTCCTCGGGTGCACCACCAGACACACCCCTCTGCGAGGTCATTTTTGCGACGTCATCTCACGTCTGCGGGCTCGTTGGGCGATCGACCGGATCATCATGGTCAACCAAGTTGCTATTCTTCTGAGGGAACTCCAACATTCGCCGCTCACCACACACTTCCGTTCGCCAGCCATCCATGATCATCTCGCATCGCCATAAGTTCATATTCCTCAAGCCCCGCAAAGTCGCCGGGACGAGTGTCGAGGTCGCACTTGCCCAGCACTGCGGTGACGACGACATCATCACTCCGATCGGTGCATTCGATCCCCAGTGGGACGAGGACCCGTACGTCCACCCCGGCAAGAAGTGGCCGGGCTACGGGCGCCACGCGACGCTGAGACGGGTCCGCAAGCAACTCGGTTGGGAGATTTGGAACGCGTACTTCAAGTTCGCCATCACCCGCAACCCGTGGGATCTGGTGGTGTCCCAGTACCACTGGGCAATCCGGAGGGACGAAGGGCAGCCCTACAAGGGCGCCGTCGGGAGGAGTTTGAAGCGATTCTGGATCCGTCCCCTCCGAGTGAGAAAGAATTTCAGGGCGCTGGGTGCAAGCCTGGCGCGAAGCGTGCTGAAGATGGACGTGGTCAAATTCGAGTTCTTCGTGACACACATGTTGCGCTATTATGAGCCAAACGATCCGTTCTATTTCGACCGTTCGGGCGCGGTAGGGCTCGACTTCTTGATCCGCTACGAGGATCTCCAGAGCGACTACGCATCGGTGTGTGAGCGGATCGGACTGCCCCCATCCGGACTTCCATATTTGAAAACGAAAAACCGACAACAACGGCGACACTATTCGACCTACTACGATGACCGCACGCGAGAACTCGTAGCGAAGATGTATCATCGTCACATGGAGCATTTCGGATATCGATTTGAAGAACCTTGATGCCTTCTCTTCTCTGATGCGCACCTGACGAGGGGCCACCCACTCCCTTGCTTCTGACCCTGTTGATGGCGGGGGCGCTGAGCGTCACCGGTTACGGTTTGTTTTGCCGACTGGAGGGCCGTCAGCCCGTCCGTGAGATCCGGTATGAAGTTGCGCTGATGCGGCGTCACCTCCGTGATCTCGATGCGGCGGCGGCGGCGCGGGCGCGGTCGGACCTCATCGTGGGCCTCACGACGATTCCGAGCCGCTTGCCTTACTTGGTGCCTACGCTAAAGAGCCTCCTTCTTCAGAACGTAATCCCTGGGAGAATCCTGCTTCATCTGCCGACGCACAGTCGCCGCGAACAGGTTGAATACTCCGTCCCGGAAGAACTCAAGGGACTCGAAGTCGTACAGATCATCCGCTCTCCGGACTGGGGACCGGCCACCAAGATCCTGCCGGCACTCCTCGACACTGACCCGGATCAGCGCGTGGTCGCCGTGGACGACGACCGCATCTACCG
>CAUZVZ010000136.1:0-7253 GCA_963583605.1 Gemmatimonadales bacterium UBA6960 | reverse complement strand
AGTCTGCTCGGCCTCAGCCTGCTCAGCCGTCTCAGATGTTTCTTCTGTCATGGTTATTCCGCTTGCTCCGCCGACTCGGGCGCCTCAGACGTCTCCGTCTCGGACCCATGGGACGTCTCCGTCCCTGAAGTCTCTAACGTCTCAGAAAGCTGTCGCTCCCGAAGGATTGTGTTCAGGCGCGCAACGTCACGCCGAATGTGCTTGACCATCTTGGGATTCTCAAGTTGCATCGTGCCCTTCCGAAAGCGGAGGCGAAATCTTTCCTCCCTCAGCTCTTCGAGCCGTGCCCGGATCTCGACATCGTCCCAATCGCGAATTTCTGACGCCTTCATCATTTCCTCACTAACCGAGTTGCCGCTCACGAGAGACGAACTGCGTGGCCACCGGCAGCTTGGCCGCCGCCAACTCCATGGCCCGCCGCGCCTGCTCCTCGGGCACGCCCTCGAGCTCGAACATCATCCGGCCGGGCTTGACAACGGCCACCCAACCCGCAGGATTGCCCTTTCCCTTCCCCATGCGAGTTTCCGCGGGCTTGGATGTGATCGGCTTGTCGGGGAAAATCCGGATCCAAACCTTCCCGCCACGCTTCATGTGACGGGTCATCGCCACACGGGCGGACTCGATCTGTCGGCTCGAAATCCAGCCGCATTCCGTGGCCTGGAGACCGTATTCACCGAAAGAGACCTTATTGCCACGATAAGCCTTACCACGCATCCGGCCCTTGTGGATCTTGCGGTGCTTTACTCGTTTGGGCGCTAACATTCTCTATTCCTCTCCGTCAGGACCCGGTGGAGTACGTGCGCCCACGGCGCTCTTCCACCACTTCACCGGTGAAGATCCAGCACTTCACCCCGACGACCCCGTACGTCGTTGACGCGTGAATCTGCGCGTAGTCGATGTCCGCGCGGAGCGTGTGCAACGGCACACGTCCCTCGTTGTATCCCTCAGTTCGCGCGATCTCCGCACCACCCAACCGTCCTGCACACTGAATCTTGATGCCTTCCGCCCCACCCCGAATCGCCGACTGGACGGCTCGTTTCATCGCTCGCCGGAAGGAGATACGCTGCCGTAGCTGGTGGGCCACGTTCTCAGCCACCAGGCGAGCGTCGATCTCAGGACGCCGAATTTCCTCCACATTCACTGAGATGTCTGCGTTGATGACCAGCGCCAACTCGTCCCTCAGCTTGTCGACCTCAGCACCACGCTTGCCGATGACGACACCGGGGCGGGCGGTGAAAAGCGTCACGACGATCTTCGACGGCTTTTGCTCGATCTCCACCTTGGACAAGGCCGCGTGCGCCAGGCGCTTCTCGAGGTACGTGCGGATTTTTTCGTCTTCCTGAAGCATGCGAGGAAAATCGCGCTCGGCATACCAGCGAGATCTCCAATCCTTGACGATGCCAAGTCGGAATCCCAACGGGTGAGTTTTTTGTCCCATGCTATTCCTCAGTGTCTACGACAACTGTGATGTGGCTCGTCCGCTTCCGGAGGGGAGCGGCCCGACCCATGGCCGCCGCTCTCCAGCGCCTTTGCGTCGGTCCCTCATCGACGAACGCCGTCGCTACCTTCAATTCGTCGACGTCGAGGACGTCCCCCGAATCCTGCGCTCTATTCTGGGCATTCGCCACGGCGGATCGGAGTGTCTTTCCGACCGGATCCGCCGCCGCCTTCTTCGAAAACTGAAGAATCGCGTAAGCCTCGTTCACGGACTTTCCGCGGATCTGGTCCACCACCAGGCGGACCTTCCGAGGACTCATTCCTACCTGCCGAGCAATCGCCTTGGCCTGCATTTGCATGCTCCCGCTACTCTATCCTGGACCGCTTGTCGGAAAGCTTTCCACCGTGACCCCTGAACAGGCGCGTCGGGGAGAACTCTCCGAGCTTGTGGCCGACCATGTTTTCCGTGATGTACACGGGAATAAACTTGTTGCCGTTGTGCACCGCGATCGTGTGCCCCACGAAGTCCGGAGAAATCGTGGACGACCTCGCCCAGGTCTTGATGACATTCTTCTCATTGCGGTCGTTCATGGCATCGACCTTCGCAAGTAGCTTGTCATCGATGTATGGGCCCTTCCTGACACTACGCGGCATAGAATCGCCCTCTGCTCAAAACCGTTGAGACTAGTTTCATGATTGCGTCGCCTTACCCCGCTTGCGTCCGCGGACGATGTGCTTGTTCGACTGTTTCTTCCTATTTCTCGTCTTCTTGCCCTCACGCTTGCCCCACGGCGTTACCGGAGGCCGGCCACCTGAAGCGCGCCCCTCACCACCACCGAGCGGATGGTCCACCGGGTTCATCGCCACTCCCCTAACCTTCGGCCGGCGGCCCCGCCAGCGGTTGGCTCCCGCCTTGCCGATATTCTGCAGGTTGTGCTCTATGTTGCCGACTTGTCCGATCGTGGCCAAACAGGTCTGGAGTACCTGCCGCACCTCGGTCGAAGGTAGGCGGAGGGCGACATATTTCCCCTCCTTGGCAACCACTTGCACACCCGCACCGGCGGAGCGCCCCATCTGGCCGCCCTTGCCCGGTTTGAGCTCAATATTGTGCACCACCGTACCGAGAGGAACGTTGGCCAGCGGAAGCGCGTTGCCCACCAGAACGTCGGCATCCGGGCCCGACATTATGGCGGTACCGACCTGTAGCCCTCGCGGGTGAAGAATGTAACGCTTCTCGCCGTCCGCATAATGGACGAGGGCGATGTTTGAACTGCGATTCGGATCGTACTCGATCGCCGCGATCTTCCCCGGAACGCCAAACTTGTCGCGGCGAAAGTCGATGCGCCGGTAACGCCGTTTGTGTCCGCCTCCCCGCCTGCGAGACGTCACCCGACCGTGATGGTTGCGGCCACCTGATTTCGACGCGCCCTTGAGAAGCGACTTCTCCGGAGCCTTCTTCGTCAGTATGTCTGAGTTGTCGACGATGGAGCGGAAACGAGTCCCCGGCGTCATCGGTTTGAATTTCTTGATTGCCATTGGTGTTATCCGACCTCATAGAACTCGATGTGGTCACCCTCGGCCAACTGAACGACGGCCTTCTTGAAGGCCGCGCGTCGCCCGATCTTCGGGTTCCGGGACAGCCGCCCCATCAGTGCCCGCTTCACCTTGCCGCGATACTGCATCGTTCGTACGTCGCTCACCTTCACGTCCCAGATGCCCTCGATCGCCCTCGATATTTCGATCTTGTTGGCTTTCCGGTTCACGATGAATGTGTAGATGTTGTCATTTTCGATTGCGTCCGCCGACTTTTCCGTCACAACCGGCGCATAGATCACATCATAGACGTCGCTCATCGTCGCCCCCCCAGGAGGCCGCCTACTGAAGAAGTGGGGCGAGCCCCGCTAGGAGCGCCACGGGGCCAGATCCTAGGCGGAGCTCCGCATGCATAGCTTAAGCTACGGGAAGGAGCTCCAACAACGGAGATGGCCCCGTGCCGCCCTAACCCGTAGGGCGAAGGGGGTTTGCGGGACCATACTGCGTCTCTCCTCCTCGCCGTAGCTCTGCTACGCCTCGTCGTCGTTCCTTGTCTGATCTCCGCAAGACCCCTTCGCGCGGCCGCACCCCACTTCTTCATTAGGCCTCCTAGTCCTTCTTGCCCTTGGCCGAGCCCGAAAGCTCGCCCAAGCGAGCCTCGTAGTGGGCCTGGGCCGTCTTCCGTGAATCCCGCACCATCAACGTCTTGATATCGGACGCCTTGTCGAACTGAGTCAGGAATTTCGCCATGTCACCCACCTTGGGTAGCTTGACGGTCGAAAGATCCAGCTCACTCGCGGACGCCGCCGAAGACTTCGGCGCAGCCTTCTTCTTGGGTGTCGCTTTTGCGTCGGGCGCTGCCTTGGGCGCCGCCTTTGCTTTGGCTTTGGCCTGGGACTTAGCCTTGACGGCGACCTTCCGTCCCGGCTGGACTTCAGCCTTGGCCGTCACCTCCGTGACCCTCCTGGACTTCTGGTCGTGGCCCGGCCTCGCCTTCTTTCGCTCCGCCTGTGCCTCCTCGGCGGCCCTTTGCGTTTCCCTTACCGCAGGCTCACCCCGCGACCGCGATTCAATCCCAGATTTTTGCGCCTTGGACGGCTCGGCGCCATCCAACGCGGCTTTCTCAATGACGAGAATGTTGGCCCAGAGAATGTCGTAGGCGGATTCCTCACCGAAGGGCCGCACTACGACCGCCGGGAGGTTCCGTGACGAAAGGTAGACGTTCTGCTTTGCGCCCTCGGTAAGGACAAGCACCTTTCCCTCGACCCCGAGCTTCCCGAGCATTTCCACGAGATTCTTGGTCTTGGGCGTGTCGTACTCGAGCGAATCCACCAAGATCACCCGGTCACCCTGAGCCCTGGAATTGAACGCGGATCGCCGGGCCATGGCACGGACCTTTTGAGGGACGCGCTGCCGCCACGAATGTGGAATGGGGGGAAACGCGATCCCGCCACCTTTCATCTGCACGGCGCGAATCGTTCCTTGGCGAGCCCGCCCAGTCCCCTTCTGCCTGAACGGCTTGCGGCCCCCGCCCTTGACCTGGCCCCGGGACTTGGCCGAAGCCGTGCCCTGGCGCTGATTCGACAGGTAAGCCTTGATCACCTGGTGCAGTACATCTTCGTGGACGACGCCATCGAAGAGCCATTCGGGGAGAGCCTGAGCCTTCCCCTGTGAACCGTCGTTCTGGTAGTAGCGTGCTTTAAGCATTCGTCATTTCTGGATCAACAGATAGCTATTTCTGGACCCCGGTACCCCACCCCGGATGAAAAGGAGATTCCGCTCCAGGTCCACTCTCACGACTTTCAGATTGCCGATGGTGGCACGAACCCCACCCATACGGCCCGGTAGTTTCTTGCCCTTGATCACCCGGGACGGATCAGTACCTGGCCCGATCGACCCCGGAGTTCGGGACATCGGATGTCCGTGTGAAGCGGGACGCCCCGCGAAGCCCCAGCGCTTCACTACACCCTGAAAACCCTTTCCCTTAGTGGTTCCTACCACGCTCACGGTGTCGCCGGCCCCGAAGACCTCGACGGTGATGGCCTGCCCGACCTCATATTCATCGCCGTCCGAGATGTCGAACTCCCGAACGAGAGAAGGGGCAACGTCAACGCCTGCCTTGGCGGCATGCCCCTTTTCGGCCTTGCTGGCCCGTTTGTCCTTCTGGGCACCAAAACCCAACTGGACGGCAAAGTAACCGTCGGTTTCCGCGGTCTTGATCTGAAGCACCGGGCATGGCCCCGCCTCCACGACCGTCACCGGAACCGCGGCTCCTTCGTCATCGAAGATCCGGGTCATCCCGATTTTTTTTCCAATTAATCCAGCCATCACTCAGTCCTGTTTCCTAATCGACCTTGATTTCGACATCCACACCGGCCGGCAGATCGAGCTTGGTAAGCGCGTCAACGGTCTGCGCTCGGCTATCTACGATGTCGATGAGGCGCTTGTGCGTTCTCAGTTCGAACTGCTCACGGCTCTTCTTGTCGATGTGGGGCGAGCGAAGCACCGTCCATCGCTCGCGCCGCGTCGGCAGAGGAATGGGACCACGCACGGTGGCGCCTGTCTTCTGCGCCGTGCGCACAATGTCAGCCGCGGTCTGGTCCACGATCCAATGGTCGAAGGCCTTGAGCCTGATCCGAATTCTGTCTGCCATATCTTCCTCTTATTGCGGGGCGCATGGCACCGCTTGCGTTCTGGTGCGGCCCGCGGTGAGCGCCTACTCCCCGTTCTTCGCATCATCTGCTTCTGACGGGCTGATTCTGCCCGACCTTACTGCTTCGTGCCCCCCCCCCGCGCCCAACGGGGCGCCGCGACGGAGCGTCTAGCTATCTGCAGGATTCAGTTTTTTTCTCTCTCCCGCAGCGTCGCGAAGAGTAGCGAAGGGCGAGAGAGAAAAATTGAATCCGCCTCTTACTCCATTATCTCCGTCACGACCCCCGACCCCACCGTGCGCCCGCCTTCGCGGATGGCGAACCTCAGCTGGCTGTCCATCGCGATCGGGGTGATCAACTCTACTTCCATCTGTACGTTGTCGCCCGGCATCACCATCTCCACGCCCTCCGGCAGGTTCGCCGCACCCGTCACGTCCGTTGTCCGGAAGTAGAACTGCGGCCGGTACCCGTCGAAGAACGGCGTGTGGCGGCCGCCTTCTTCCTTCGTCAGCACGTACACTTCGCCCTTGAACTTCGTGTGGGGCTTGATCGAGCCCGGCTTCGCCAGTACTTGGCCACGCTCGATCTCGTCCTTCGCCACGCCTCTGAGAAGAAGCCCCGCGTTGTCTCCCGCACGGCCCTCGTCCAGCAGCTTCCGGAACATCTCCACTCCCGTCACCACCGTCTTGCGGTCCGCTCCCATCCCCACCAACTCCACTTCCTCTCCCTGCTTCACGATCCCGCGCTCGATCCGTCCCGTCGCTACTGTCCCCCGGCCCGTGATCGAGAACACATCCTCTACCGGCATCAGGAACGGCTTGTCCATGTCCCGTTCCGGCTCTGGGATGAAGCTGTCGATCGCGTCCATCAACTCCTCAATGCACGCCGCGTCGTCTCCCTCGCCCTCAGCTTCCAGTGCCTTCAACGCGCTCCCTAGGATCACCGGCGTGTCGTCGCCCGGGAAATCGTACTCGCTCAACAGCTCCCGTACCTCCAACTCCACCAGCTCCAGCAGCTCCTCGTCGTCGACCATGTCCACTTTGTTCAGGAATACGACCACGTGCGGCACGTTCACCTGACGGGCCAGCAGGATGTGCTCGCGCGTCTGAGGCATCGGGCCGTCCGCTGCGCTCACCACCAGGATCGCCCCGTCCATCTGGGCTGCACCCGTGATCATGTTCTTCACGTAGTCCGCGTGCCCCGGACAGTCCACGTGCGCGTAGTGACGGTTCTCCGTCTCGTACTCCACGTGTGCCGTCGCGATCGTGATCCCGCGCTCTCGCTCTTCCGGTGCCTTATCGATCTCATCGAACGCGATCGCGTCGCCCCCAAACTTCTTCGCCTGCGCCATCGTGATCGCCGCCGTCAGCGTCGTCTTCCCGTGGTCCACATGCCCGATCGTTCCCACGTTTACGTGAGGCTTCGTACGCTCGAATTTTGCTTTACCCATCGCTCGTTCCTCGCCGTGTTGGAAATCGCTACTCAGTCGCCGATCCCCCTGCTACTTCCTCTCAGAGCTCCGACCGGGACTTGAACCCGGGACCTCCTCCTTACCAAGGAGGCGCTCTACCACTGAGCTATCGGAGCGCCGCCTCGGAGGCTGCCCTACTCCTTCAACAGCCTTCTTTCTAG
>CAUZVZ010000135.1:0-7331 GCA_963583605.1 Gemmatimonadales bacterium UBA6960 | reverse complement strand
CGTCACAAGACTGCGTTTTCTGCGATTCCGGAGCTTGACGGTGTGCTGGACCCGGGAGGAGAAATCCAGTTCCGGCTGCGGGGAGAGCAGCACTACTGGACGCCAACCTCGATTGCCGCCCTGCAGCATGCGGTGCGAGGTAACGCAGAGGATCGCTATCGCTCCTTCTCCGCCGAAATCAACGATCAGAGCGAGCGGCTCATGACGCCACGGGGACTCTTTGAGTTCCTCCCGGCCAAAGAGCCCGTGCCGTTGGCCGAGGTAGAGCCGGCCAAGGAGATCGTGAAACGATTCTCTACAGGCGCGATGTCCTTCGGGTCAATCTCTCGGGAGGCTCATACGACCCTTGCGATCGCGATGAACCGCATAGGTGGAAAATCCAACACAGGAGAGGGCGGGGAAGAGGTCGATCGGTTTGTCCCGCTTCCGAACGGTGACTCGATGAATTCGGCCATCAAGCAGGTGGCCTCGGGTCGGTTCGGCGTCACGACAGAATATCTTGTCAACGCTGATGTCATGCAAATCAAGATTGCTCAGGGCGCAAAACCAGGCGAGGGTGGTCAGCTACCCGGCTTCAAGGTCGACCGTGTCATTGCTCAGGTGCGGCACTCGACCTCAGGCGTAGGCTTGATATCCCCGCCCCCACATCACGACATCTACTCCATTGAGGATCTGGCTCAGTTGATCTTCGACCTCAAGAATGTGAATCCACGTGCGCAGGTCAGTGTAAAACTCGTCTCTGAGCTCGGTGTCGGAACTGTCGCGGCTGGCGTCGCGAAGGCACATGCCGATCGGGTGACCATTTCGGGTGCGGACGGCGGCACCGGTGCAAGCCCCCGGACTTCGATCTATCATGCCGGGTCCCCCATGGAGATCGGCTTGGCGGAGACTCATCAGACATTGGTCCTGAACCAGCTACGCGGCCGGATTGTAGTTCAGGCGGACGGGGGACTACGAACCGGAAGGGACGTCGTCGTCGGAGGGCTACTCGGTGCGGACGAGTTCGGCTTCTCGACCGCACCTCTGATAGCCTCTGGGTGCATTATGATGCGCAAATGCCATCTGAACACCTGTCCGGTTGGGGTGGCCACCCAGGATCCTGTTCTGCGCAAGCGGTTCTCCGGACAGCCAGAGCATGTCGTGAACTACTTCTTCTTCATCGCCGAAGAGGTGCGCGAGCTCATGGCCGAGTTGGGATTCCGGCGCTTCGAGGACATGATCGGCCGATCCGATCGACTCGACATGCGTAAGGGCATCGAGCACTTCAAGGCGAAGGGGTTGGACATGAGTAGACTCCTGGTCCGGCCCGAGGTCGGTCCGGAGATCGCGGTCAGCAACACCGAGGAGCAGGAGCACAAGCTACACGACGTGCTCGACCGGAAACTGATCGAGGAAGCGATGCCCGCGCTACAGGATGGAAAGCCCATGCGGTTGAAGCACGCTATCAGAAATTCCGATCGGACGACGGGTGCGATGCTCTCCGGGGAGGTCGCGCGTCGGTACGGACATGCGGGGCTACCCGACGATACAATCTACGTGAAGTTGACGGGTACTGCCGGACAGAGCTTTGGTGCTTGGTTAGCACACGGGGTCACACTCGAGCTCGTGGGTGACACCAATGACTACGCTGGGAAAGGTCTCTCAGGTGGAAGATTGATCGTGCGCCCTCCCGAACGCACCAAAATCGTTCCAGAACAAAGCATGATTGTCGGCAACGTCATCCTTTACGGTGCGATCTCGGGCGAGGCCTATCTACGAGGAATCGCGGCCGAGCGCTTCGCCGTGCGGAACTCCGGGGCCTGGGCTGTGGTGGAGGGGGTAGGTGACCACGGCTGTGAGTATATGACTGGGGGAGTCGTGGTCGTACTCGGTTCGACCGGACGAAACTTTGCGGCCGGAATGTCTGGGGGCATCGCCTACGTCTTAGACAGGGAGGGCGATTTCAGCCTTCGTGTCAACCCTGAGATGGTCGAACTGGAGCCGGTCGAAGACTTGCGCCCGCTCGCGGAGAGAATCCCCGCTGACACACTCGCTGCAGTGGGACGCGATATGTTGGGGCAGGATGCGGCCAGGCTGCAGACCATACTTGCCAGGCACGCGCGGTTCACGGACAGCGTGACGGCAAAAGAGGTTCTAGATCACTGGGATGATTACCTGCCTCGGTTTGTGAAAGTCACGCCTAACGATTACCGCAAGGCGCTTACGAAGATGCGTGACGATAGGACATCCGAGGATGGGCAAAAAAGTGCCCGCCCACACTCGTCGCGTTCTCGTGCGTTGGAGAGTTATCGGGATGGGTAAGATCACTGGCTTCCTTGATTTCCCAAGCCAGCACCGTGACGGCGAGGATGTCGCTGAAAGAGTAGCTCACTGGGGCGAGTTCACCGGTAGCCTGCCGGACGAGGAGTTGGCCCTCCAGGGCGCACGATGCATGGACTGCGGCATCCCGTTCTGCCATCAGGGATGCCCCGTGAATAATATTATTCCAGATTGGAACGATCTGGTGTACCGGGATCGATGGAGGGAGGCGATTGAGGTGCTTCACTCCACGAACAACTTCCCCGAGTTCACCGGACGAATCTGTCCGGCACCGTGCGAGGCAGCGTGCACGTTGAACATCATCGACGACCCTGTCACGATTAAATCGATTGAATGCGCGATCGTCGATCGCGCATGGGCGGAAGGTTGGGTAAGGCCTGATATTGCGGAACTTAAGACGGGGCGGACAGTCGCGATCATCGGATCGGGGCCCGCTGGGTTGGCCTGCGCTCAGCAGTTAGCACGTGTTGGTCATAACGTCACTGTTTTCGAGAAGAACTCTAGGGCCGGGGGGCTCCTGCGTTACGGAATCCCGGACTTCAAAATGGAGAAGTACCAGATTGACCGGCGCATCGAGCAGATGGAGGCCGAAGGGGTAGCCTTTCGTACGGACTGCCTGGTGGGGCATGACATCGTGGCCCAGGAGGTGGTGCAGGTTTTCGACGCGATCGTCCTCGCGGGCGGCTCCGAGTGGCCACGAGATCTGGCCGTGCCAGGTCGCGAGTTAGATGGTATTCACTTCGCGATGGACTTCCTTACGCAGCAGAATCGACGTAACTCGGGCGAGCTAACTCTCCCAGATGAGCAGATCCTAGCCAGCGGCAAGCACGTGGTAGTGATGGGTGGCGGTGACACCGGGTCCGACTGTATCGGAACGTCGTGGCGGCAGAAAGCAAAATCCGTGACTCAGCTTGAGATCCTTTCGAAGCCTCCTCGCGAGGAAAATAAAGGGACCACGTGGCCGGAATGGCCGCTCAAGATGCGCACCTCCTCTTCTCAAGAGGAAGGAGGCGATCGTGACTGGAGCGTGGCCACCGAAGCGTTCTCCGGTGATAACGGTAAGGTGAGCGCGCTGCGTGGGGTGCGACTGACCTCAAGATTCGAGCGTATCGAGGGCACCGAATTTGAGATCGATGCAGATCTCGTCCTGCTGGCCATGGGATTTGTGCACCCGGTCCGTGAGGGAATGCTCGAACAGCTCGGAGTCGACCTAGACCAGAGTGGCAATGTCGCAGCCGACACCGAGGCGTACCGGACCTCAATCGACAAGGTTTTTACAGCCGGGGACATGCGCAGGGGTCAGTCCCTCGTCGTCTGGGCAATCCGTGAGGGGCGCCAGTGCGCCCGATCTGTGGACAAGTTCCTGATGGGGGTGAGTGCTTTGCCTCGTTGAGGAACCACTATAGGGAACACGCTGAGGGCTTCCCTATCTTGACGTTTGGGGAGCCGTCTTCACTCCGCAGGACATCTGGACAGTCCGGAGCCCTCTGCGGGCTTCAGTTATGCCCATCCTATGTGATAGGCTGAGATAATAAGGACACGTTCTTATTTATCTTGGGTATCGGTGTGTCTTTGCCAGGCATCCTCGCGTTCGCTCAATCCTTGAGGACCGCTGTAGCGGTCGGGGGTGATGAAATCACCGTGGGCGAGTCCGGATACGACGTCCGCTCTGACAAGGAATTCCTGGCCCGCTCTACCTCGCCAGCACGGTGCCAGATCAAGTCGTGGGAACCCCGGAATGCTGTACCCCCCTCTATGAACTTAGAGGTGGAGGATCCCGGAGATCCGTATCCGGTTGTCAGCGATGGTTTGCACTGTCTCGGAGCGTGTCTATATTCGAACACCAAGGGCAGACTGCGCCACCAATGAGTCTAACACGCACCGGACCGCCATCATGAGAGATAACGGTAAGTTCTTCGTCGGATTTGGGGGCGTGGCCCTAGTCGTCACCTACCTTATCTGGACCGGCGTCAGCGATACGATGTTGTATTACCTCACACCTATGGAGTTGATGGCCCGCGTGGCGGAGGATCCCACGTTCCACGACGTCGGTGTGAAGGTCAGTGGACGCGTCGAGGTGGGCTCATGGACTCGGGCCGAAGACGAGTTGCTGCACCACTTCACGGTCGTGGATCTCGAAGACAAGTCGGTGCGTTTTCCCGTGGAGTTCAGAGACATGCTCCCGGATACCTTCAACGACACGGACGTCGTAGACGTGGTCGTCGAGGGCCGCTTCAGAGAGGATGGTGTGTTCGAGGCCACGGTCGTTCTCGCGAAGTGCGGGAGCCGCTACGAAGCCACGGCTGAGGAACTCCTCGGGTGATACTCCTCGGAGAGCTCGCTCTCTGGATTGCACTTCCGATCGGAATCTGGGGAGCCGTCGCCGGCTTCGGGGGTGGGCGGAAGGGGCGTGGCGACCTGGTCCTGAGTGCCGAATATAGCGTCTACGCTGTTTTCTTCCTTCTGATCCTGACTTCGGCCGGGATCATCACGGCCTTTCTGACCGATCAGTTCCAGTACTGGTACGTCGCGAATTACTCCAACCGCGAGCTGCCGACGTTCTATAAGGTCTCGGGCCTGTGGGCCGGGCAGCGCGGGTCGTTGGTACTCTGGGCCCTGCTCCTGTCCCTCTTCTCTTCTGCCGCGGTCTTCACGAACCGGACGAAGAACCGGGAGTTCGTGCCGTACATGGTCGGTGTGCTTCTCACGGTCTCAAGCTTCTTCCTGGTGGTGCTGCTCTTCGCCGATGTGAACCCGTTCGAGCGGCTACCCTTCGCGCCAGCGGATGGACGGGGGCTCAACCCGCAGCTCCAGAACTACTGGATGACGATCCATCCGCCTACGCTGTATTTGGGCTTCACCGCATTCACGGTCCCGTTTGCCTTCGCCATGTCGGCGTTGCTCAGCGGAAAGCTGGATGCCCGCTGGATTGTGATCACACGGCGCTGGATCCTGTTGTCGTGGTTCTTCTTGGCGAACGGAATCATCTTCGGGATGCGTTGGGCGTACGAGATGCTCGGATGGGGCGGATTCTGGTTCTGGGATCCGGTGGAGAACGCCTCTCTACTGCCCTGGTTGACGGCGACGGCGTTCCTCCACTCGATCCAAATTCAGGAAAACCGGGGGATGCTCAAGGTCTGGAACATGGGCCTCGTGACCCTCACCTTCTTGCTGACCATATTCGCCACCTTCCTCACGCGGTCGGGCCTGATCGAATCGGTTCACACGTTCGCCGAGAACACGACGATCGCGTTCATCTTCCTCGCCTTCATGGGGATCATGGCCGGCATCTCCGTGTTGCTGATCGCGTGGCGCTATCCGCTGATGAAGAGCGAGAACCAGATTCAGTCGTTCTTGTCCCGGGAGTCGGCATTCCTGTTCAATAACCTGATTCTCCTGGGTGCGACCTTCACGATCCTTTGGGGAGTCCTTTTCCCGCTCATCACCGAGGGCATTACCGGACAGGCGATGACGGTGGGTCCGCCGTTCTTCGAGCGGGTCAACTTGCCCATCGGGCTTGCTCTGCTCGCGTTGATGGGGATCGGACCCGTCATCGCTTGGCGAAAGGCCTCTCGCCGTAATCTCATCAAGAACTTCACGACGCCCGTCGCTGTGGGCGCGGTGGTCGTTGCCGGGCTGTACTTGCGAGGCGTCCACCACGGCATGGCTCTGGTGACGTTTGGGCTGTCGGCCTTCGTGATGACGGTCATCATCGTCGAGTTCGTGAAGGGGACAAAGGCACGGGCCAGCATCGAGGGCGAGGGTCATCTCCTAGCCTTCTTCCACCTCGTGAGCCGCAATCGGCGCCGCTGGGGAGGGTATATCGTCCATGTCGGCGTCGTGATGGTTTTCACAGCGTTCGCCGGGGCCGCGTTCGATCGCGAAGTCGTGCAGACGCTCGATCCCGGCGAGACCATTTCGATCGAGTCTCCCTTCGGGCACGAATACACGCTCACCTATCAAGGGCTGTCCTCGCCTCGCGGCCAGAACATGGTGCGTCAGGCGGTGGCCTTGATGACTGTCGAGAAGGATGGCCGGCCCTTCGGGTCGCTCACCGCCGAAAAGCGCCTCTATAGGATGTGGGAGCAATCGCCCCTCACGATCGTGGGAATCCGTCAAACACTCATGGAGGACCTCTACCTCATCCTCGAGAACGTGAACGATCTCGGCGGAGCGTTTGAGAATGAAGCCCAAGCTCAGCGCGCGACGTTCGAGGTTCAGGTCAATGTGATGGTGGAGTGGATCTGGTACGGCGGATTTATCGTTACCCTGGGATCCATCATCGGACTCTGGCCCTCTCGAGGCTCGCCCACCACCACGGCTTCGCGCTCGCAGACTGGAGGCAAACGGCCCGCTCTGGCCGCACGGAGTTGATGACTTGGGGCTGATCGTTGGAGTGACCCTCGTCTCAGCCGGCGCGATCCTTTTCGTCATGCTCCCCGTCCTTCGAGGGGATTGGGCCTTGATCGAGCGCTCCGACGACGAGATCACCGACGTCGACGCCCGTAAAGCGGCCGCCCTTCGAGGGCTCCGGGACGCCGAATACGATTATCGCTCTGGGAAGCTCGATCAGGCGGACTACCAGATCCTCAAATCCGATCTGGCTCGTCAGGCGTTGGAGGCCATGCAGGAAGAGGGTGCGGCCGGCAATGCCGCTAACGACGGGGCACCCGCGGTCGCCGGCGCGAAGCCCCCCAAGAGTGCCGCTCCCGACCTCGTGGAGAGTCTCGAAGCAGAGATCGCCCGCGTGCGCAAGGGGATCGGGCAGGGCCGGACGTGCGCTGGATGTGGCCATCTGAATGTGAAGAAGAGTCGCTTTTGCACGGGCTGCGGCGTGTCGTTAGAACGGATGGCCACCAGCGCCGGCAACCCCGAGTCATCCTAGGATGGCGTTGAGCTTCGGGCTAGAGGCGGTAGGGCTCGTTCGCACTTTCGGGGGGCTTCGCGCGGTCAATGGCGTAAGCTTTCAACTCCATCCCGGCGAGTTGCTCACTGTCTTTGGACCGAACGGG
>CAUZVZ010000134.1:0-7377 GCA_963583605.1 Gemmatimonadales bacterium UBA6960 | reverse complement strand
GACGTGATGATCTTCAGGGCGGAGACGACCTTCTCAGGGTTCGACGAGCCTCCAATATCGAGAAAGTTGGCAGGCTCTCCGCCGTAATACTTCACGAGGTCCATGGTGGCCATGGCCAGCCCCGCTCCGTTGACACAGCAACCCACGTTCCCGTCCAGTTTGACGTAGCTGAGAGAGGCTTCCCGGGCCTTCGTCTCGGCAACCGGTTCCGCCGACAAATCCCTGTATCCCACGAGCTCCGGATGCCTGAAGAGTTCGCTGTCGTCGATGCTCATCTTGGCGTCGATCGCCTTGACCTCGCCTGAGCTCGTGGTAATGAGAGGATTGATCTCGATCATCGACGCCCCACTCGACGTGAACGCATTGTATAGCTGGTGGATGATCTTAGCCGCCTGCTTCACCAGCCTCGGTTCGGAATAGAGCGAGTTCGCCAGCCAGTATGGCTGATGGCCCATCAGACCATAGCGGGGGTCGACTGTGAGCTTCCGGATGGCATCCGGATCGGTGTGCGCGACTTGCTCGATGTCGATCCCTCCCTCAGCAGACACGATGAACGTGGCGGCCTGGAATCCCCGGTCCATGAGGATGCCCACGTAGGCCTCCGTATCAATGTCCTCCGCCGGGGTGATGAGAATCTTCTCGACCGTGAGACCTGAGATGGTCATGCCCAGAATCTTCTCAGCATGCTCACGGACTTCGGCCGTCGTCGTGGCCAGCTTCACACCACCCGCCTTGCCCCGTCCGCCAGAGTGGACCTGCGCTTTCACGACCACGGTCCCTCCATACTGCTCCGCGAGGGCCACAGCCTCTTCGGGCGTGGTGGCAACCTCTCCAGGGGGCACCGGGATTCCGTTGGCGCATAGGATTTCTTTGGCCTGATACTCGTGGATATTCATGCGAACCCGGAAGAGTGCTAAAGAGTGCTAAGGACTTGAGGAAAGTTGCTCGAGCAGGGCACGGAGTTCGGCGAGCGCCTCACCGAATCCCTGAAAATCTCCGGTTCTCAGAGCAGCATCGGCGACCTCGAGCAGAGCCAAAGCTTCGGCCGGCCACCGGTCGGTGTCGAAGGCGGGAACGTCCACCATGGCTTCGGCGGAGGTGAACTGGGGGGCTGCCCCATCGGCGATCAGAGCCAACGCCTGGATCGCCTCCGGGAGCGTTTCCTCCATCGCGACGCGGTAACCGTCGCTCACAACGAAGCGCCTCAGTTCAGGAATCGCATCCTCTTCGGCGGCCAGAAACACGGGCTCCATGTAGAGAAGCGTTCGGCCGACCGGTACCAAGTGCAGATGACCGGTCCACACTTGGCTTCCGCCGGTCCTCCACAAAGAGAACTGTTGCGAGATGAGCGGATCCTGCTCAATCAACGCCTCAACCTGACGGGGGCCAGGCACCTGATCTTCGACGGGCACGTCGAACAGAACGAGTTCGCCGTACCGGTCGCGATCGCTCGAGGCGGCCAAGATAGCGGTCAAATTCTGTCGTCCGCGTGGCACGAACACGGACGTGAGCAGAAAGTCCTTCTTCTCCTCCCCCGGGAGCCGATACAGCCCGTACTCCGGCTGATAGGGCACGGGGGTCGTACCCTGAGCCAATTCCTGCGGCAAAGTCCAGACGTCCTGCTGGCCATGGAAAAGTGGAGCGGTCTCTTGGTGGTATTGAAAGAGGACCCGAGCTTGGAGGCTCAGCATGGTCCGGGGGTAACGAATGTGGTCGAGCAAACCGCCGGGCATGTCGCTCAAGGGTCGAAACAGCGTTGGAAAGCCCCGGGCATACGCCTCCAGCAGCGGATCCTCGTCATCGACAACGTAGAAGATCACCTCACCCGTGACCGCGTCGACCGTGATTTTTACGCTGTTTCGGGCGTAACGGACGGGCCTCCCGGCCTCCAAGTCGTGCCGGGTCGACAGTGGAAACGAACTCGTCGCCGTGAAGCCTTCCAGCATCCAGACGATCCGCCCCTCGTGAACTACGGGATAGGGGGCCTCTGGGAATCTGAGAAGCTGCCCGGAGATTCGTCCCACTCGCTCCAAAACATCCCTGCGGAAAACGAAGCGGCTGTCCTGATTCACCTCAGCGGCGAAGAGCAGATTCGCATCCCTGAAGCGCCAAGCGAGTGCGAGGGTCCTCAGTGGCGAGTTCAGTTGTATTCCCGACGGAAAGTCGATCCCGGGTTGTCGAGACTCCCCGTCCTGGCCCGTGGGGTCTCCCGGATTGATAACTGCATACTCCTGGCGGCGCGATCCCACGTAGACATTCGGACGAGTCAACCTGAGATTTTCCGGCGCGGCGCCGCTCGCCTCAAACTCCGGGGGAATCCCAGACACGAACATCGTGGGACGCCCCTCCGGGGTACGGGACGTCGCCGCGCTGACGACCACACCCATTCCTCGGATGTAGTCGTCCCGCAGATGCAGGTTCTGCCAATTCGGATCCTGGATTCCTCTCGGGAGCACTTCCCGCACGGCCAGCGCCACCGGGACCACCCCATCTCGTCCCTGATAGCGGTCCACGGTGACATCTGAAAAATCGTAATACGGGAAGCGAGCTTCCAATTCTCTGTACGTCGTCAGAAGTGCCTGTGCACTCCAGACCGGAAGGCCCTCGAACTGGGAGGCTGCCTCCTGCCAGTCCACGCTCGACGACTGCTCGTAGTCGAATTCACGCCGCTCCAGGTCCGTCAGGTCGAAGCCTATCCGCGTGAAGCGCATGTTCTCCAGGATGAAGGGCGACTCCCGTTCCAGTTCATTCGGCTCTACTCGAAACCTCTGGATGAACGCCGGATAGGCCTGTCCAACGGCCAGCCCACCCACCAGAAGAACTCCAGATGCTACGATGAAAGGCAGTGGGCGATTCTTGAATCCGCTCCACAGCGCAGCTGCGGACACCGCAAACGCGAGCAAGGCGAGGATGCCGTACGCGGGCATGCGCGCCTCAGCGTCGGCAAATCCGAAAATGGCCTGTACGCCGGAGGTCCCGTTGAGCAAAAGGACATAACGAGCCAGCCAGAACTGCGCGCCCAGCAAGCCGCAAAAAGCAGCGATGATCACCCCCAGGTGGACCCGGGGTCGGTTCTCGATGACGAATCGTCCCGGTCCCCATTGGAGCGCCCCTGTGGCCGCGTAGCCTCCCGCGGCAGCCGTAAAGATGAGGAAGGCAACGACGAGACCGAAGACCACCAGCTGTCTAAGAAGGGGCAGAAGGATGACGAAGAACGTCAAATCCCGTCCCAGGAAAGGATCCGTTACGCCCCATTCCGGTGCGTTGAGGAGATACAGAACACCCAGACCCATGGATGGCGGGATCGAGGCCCCAAACCATGCCCCGACCAATGCCGAAAGCGCGGCGACGCTCCAAACCACCACGGTCTCAGAGAGCTGCTCGGAGATCACGAGGTCGCCCACCCGACGCTTGATCCGGATTCCACCCAGCGAGCGAGCGATGAACCGCAGGTTGAAGAAGAACACCAGGCCCACCACTACCGCTCCAAGCAGGCGCACACCCCATTCCCAAAAAACCCGAGTCCAGAAGACCGACGTGTATCCCAGGGAGTCGAACCAAAGGATTTCGATATAGGCGTTCGCAACGATTCGGGCTACCAAAAGGGTCGTCAGAAACACGATCCCCAAAACGAGGACGAGACGTCTGCCTCTCAGTTCTCGGATTTTCACGTTAGACGGCCACTCCCTTCGTTAGAAGCCAGGATTCGATCTCACCACGAATCGCACTCAGTTGTTTCTCAGTTTCAGCCTCGTAGCGTGTCACGATGATCGGCTGAGTATTGGACGCCCGAAGGAGACCCCATCCACCCTCGAACCGAATTCGCGCACCATCGACGTCGATCACGTCTCGAGTCTCCCTGAAGTGCTCTTGTGCTGCCTCGACGATCGCGAACTTGGTCTCCTCGGTCACTTCGATGCGCAACTCCGGCGTGGACACGTACACCGGGAAATCGGAGACCATATCCGAAAGAGTACGCCCGGACCGTACGATCAGGTCCACGAGCCGACAGGCCGCATACGGCGCATCGTCGAACCCGAAGTAGTTGTCGGCCACAAAGATATGTCCGGAAAGCTCGCCCGCGAGGGCCGCGTCCGTTTCCCTCATTTTTTCCTTGATAAGGGAGTGCCCGGTCTTCCACATGATCGCCTCCCCACCGGCCCTCGTAAACTCGTCTGAGACGACCTGGGAGCATTTTACATCGAAAACGAGCCGTTGCCCCGGTCCCCTTGTGCGAAGCACATCGAGCCCGAACAATAACAGCAGGAGGTCTCCGCGAACGATCTGGCCGTGCTCGTCAACGACCCCGATACGGTCTGCGTCTCCATCGAACCCGATGCCCAACTCAGCCCCCTCGCGGCGTACCGTGTCGATCAAGTCCACGAGGTACTCGTCTACCGTGGGATCCGGATGGTGATTTGGAAACGTCCCATCCGACTCGCAATACAGGGGAACGACTTCGACGCCGAGCGCCTCGAGTAACTCGACACCCACCAGGGATCCGACACCGTTTCCACAATCCAACACGACCTTCACCGGCCGCGCGAGATCGAAACGTCCGGCCACGTCCGCCACGTACCGATCCAGGACATCGACGCGTTCGGAGTCTCCCGCGCCCTCTCCGAATTCCCTCTGGAGAATGGCGTTCTTGAGCGCCTGAATCTGGTCGCCATGCACCGACCTCCCCTCAAGCGTCATCTTGATGCCGTTCCATTCGGGCGGGTTGTGGGAGCCCGTGATCTGAATGCCACCGTCCGTGGGCAGGGTCTTCTCGGCCCAGTAGAGCGCGGGCGTGGGGACGGTCCCGATATCTACGGCGTCGGCCCCGGCGCCGTTGAGCCCTCGGATCAAGCTCTCAGCCAGTGCCGGAGATGAAGGGCGGTTGTCCTGCCCGACCGCGATCCGAGCAGGCCGGCCAAGATGTCCAGACGCCAAAGTCGCATAAGCCCGCCCGACGCCCTCGGCGACCTCAGGGGTCAGCTCATCGGAGACAAGACCGCGAATATCGTACTGGCGGAAAATATGTTCAGGCGTCGACATCGAACCGTCGTTGGTTGAAGTGCGTGTCCGTGTGGCTAGAACGCTCTTGGAGTCAGGGAGCCAGGCCGATCAGGCCTGGGCCCACGGCCGAAAGCGCGGTAACGCTCGATCTCGCCAATTCCATGGTGGTTCCCGGAAAAACGCCGAGATACAGGATCAGGATCACTCCGGCAATCAAGGCCAGGCGCATGGCGACCGGTACCTGGATCGGGCTTGCGGCGGCATTGAGAGTCGGATCCCTCATCCACATGTACCACGCCACTCGCAAGTAATACCAGTAGGAGATCACGGTCGTCAGCACCAGGATCACTGAGAGGTATACGAGGTCGGCCTCCATCGCGCCCTGAAGGAGAAATACCTTTCCGATGAAGCCTCCCGTTCCAGGAAAGCCGGCGAGCGAAAGTAGGAACACTGTGAAGCCGAGCCCCAGCAACGGGTGCCTCCAACCGAGTCCGGCGTATTCCTGGATCTCGAGACGGTCTTCTCCCTGGCCCGACACCAGAATGACGATCCCGAACGCACCGATATTCATCAGCGTGTAGATCAGCAGATAGAAGAGGAGTCCGGCGGCAGCCGATTCATTCGCAGCGACGATCGCCACCATGAGGTAACCCGCGTGCGCGATTCCGGAGTAGGCGAGCATCCGCTTGACGCTCACCTGAACCGTGGCGATGAGATTGGCGACCACCATCGTGAGTACGGCGAGCCACCACAGAATCACCCACCAGCTCTCATAGGCGTCCGTGAAGGCGACCGAAAAGACCCGGAGGAATGCCAAGAACGCGCCCGCTTTGACGGCCACGGACATGAAGGCCGTAACCGGAGTCGGGGCTCCCTCATAGACATCCGGCGTCCACATATGGAACGGAACCACGGAGACCTTGAAAGAGAATCCGACCGCGAGAAGCGCGATGCCGAACATGAGGAGTGCACCGTGCGCGGCTCCGCTCGCGATGGATTCGGCGATGGCCGAGATGTGCGTACTGCCAGTCGCGCCGTATACGAGGGCTATCCCGTAGAGAAAGAACCCGGTGGAGAACGCGCCCAGCAAGAAGTACTTGAGGCCGGCCTCCGCGGATGTGCGACTCCTCCGGTTGATCGCGGACAGTACGTACACGGCCACCGACATGATCTCCAATCCGAGGAAGATGACGATGAGGTCTCGCGCGGCGACCATAACCATCAATCCCACAGTGGAATAGATCAGCAACGCGTAGAATTCCGCCGCCTGAAGGCCCTGTTTCTCGACGTAGCTTTGACTGATCAGGATGCTGAGTCCGGCGCCTCCTAGGATGATCCAGTTCGAGAACAAGGCGAAGCCGTCCAGCGCGATCATGGAATGCGTGCCCACCTCAGTGACTCCGTAAAGCCAACCGTTCGCGAACGTGGCAGCGAAGATCCCAAGCAGGGAAAGCCACCCCAGGTCGAGCGACTCCCCGGGACCCTCGGAGCGACGGGGACTCACCCCGACCATGAGAATTACGATCCCCCACACCGCGAGGATGATCTCGGGTGCGAGCGCTACGATGAAATGCGCCTGATTACTGAAATCGAGTTCCATGGCCGCCTACTCCGCCATCTCGGAGCCGGATACGTCTCGACCGGACTCGATGACAGCCGCACTCGGCGGGGCGGCGGCGTACACGCGCTCGAGCACCATCTGGACGCTGGGCTCCATCTTCCGCAGCAGCGGCGTCGGATGCACGCCGATCACGATCATGAGAGCGATCATGGGCGCCAAGATGGCCACCTCGCGGCGGGACAGATCTTGGACGGCCTGGTTCTCCGGTTTTTCCAACGCGTTGAAGAAGACGCTCTGCACCATCGGCAACATGTAGTACGCGGCAAAAATGACTCCGCTCGCCGCGAAAATGCCGATGCCGGGATGGTCCTCGAACACGCCGAGGAGCGCGAGGAACTCCCCGACGAACCCGCTCGTGCCCGGCAACCCGATGGACGACAAGGCGGTGATTACGAACGCGGTGGCCAGCCACGGTGCCACTCGCCCAATACCACCGAATTCGTCGATCAAGCGCGTATGACGACGCTCATACAGCATCCCGAGTAGAAGAAAGAGCGCCCCGGTGGAGATCCCGTGGGAGATCATGACCAGGAGTCCACCCTGGAGTCCATTCACGTTGAGCGCGAAGATGCCGACGACCACGAAGCCCATGTGGGCCACGGACGTGTACGCCACCAGTTTTTTCGCGTCCGGCTGAACGGCCGCCACCCATGAAGCGTAGATGATGCCCACGACGCCCAGCACCAGCATGAGCGTTACGACACTCGGGTGTTGAGCCGCAACGGGAAAGAACGGCAACAGGAGGCGCACGAACC
>CAUZVZ010000133.1:0-7510 GCA_963583605.1 Gemmatimonadales bacterium UBA6960 | reverse complement strand
TGTTCCGGTCCTCGGTGTAGACGATGAACAGTTCGCTCCCGGGGGCCCACTCCCACCGGAGACGGAAGTTACTGCTGACGGAATGGCTGCGTGAGTTGTATTGAACGAGGCCGCTCACGTAAGCGCGGGGAGACAACGTATAGGTCACACGCGTCACCGCGACGTGCTGGTCGAACCGACCCTGGGGCAGGTCGATCCAGTTGAACGAGATGCCGGGCTCGACCGAAATCTGTGGCGTCACTTCCACGCGACCACCGTTCAGCCCCGCGGAGGTGAGTGTGCCACCATAGTAGTCGCCGCGGCGTACCGAGAGGTTGCCCGAATAGGGACGCTGGGGCCCCAGCCTGTAGCTCAGTCGCACATCCGGAAAGGAGTATCGCCCGGCGGTGATGGTCGCCCCGGAGATCCGGGCGTCCTCGAACAGCCTCTCGTAGTTGTCGGTGTAGCCGACGCTCAGTTGATCGCTGTTCTCGAACTGGACACTGACTTGGCCGCCCCAGCTTCGGCTCTCCAGTTTGCCCAAGCTCTCGCTTTCCAGGTAGTTCAGATTCGATTGGAACGTGAGTTGTCGGATCGATGATATGGACTCCAATCGTGGGCTGAAGCGCCCCGACGCTGCCGTCTGTCGAAAGTCCTTCCGACGTACGAAGCCGATCTCCGGGTTGAAGTCGTCGCCGACCACCAGGTGGTCGACGTTCCCACCCCACTCGTCGGCGTTGTAGGAGATCTGGCCACGGTAGCTCTCGTCCTGGCCGGTCAATCCGTCCGTCTTGGTCTTGGCATAGTACCCGAGCACGCTCAGGTCGTCCGTAAGCCCGAAAAAGCCGTCCACGCCCCACGCCTGGTTGGAACCCTGCCCGGTGACGGATTTCGAACGGTTCTCGAAGAGAGCGCCGACGCTGCTGCGGCCCAAGATGTCTCGACTGAGCCGCAGGACGGAGAAATTCGTCGATGGTGCCCCGACCGCTCGTGCTTTGTCTGTCTGGATACTGACCACACCGACGTCGAACGCGCCTACCTTTCCGGTCACGCGGCCTCCGCCTAGGATCGGCACGGCCTCCCCATCCTGGAGCCCGATGTTTCGGCTGTAGAAGAGCGTCGGTGCGCTGCCCCCGCTGCGTCCGCTGCCACCACCCCGACCCCCACCGCCAAAGCCACCTGAGCCGCCCACACCGAAGTCGAAAATCCCCCGGCTCTCCAGGAAGAATTCTCGCTTCTCGGGGAAGAAGAGAGAGAACCGCGTCAGGTTGACCTGTTGCTCGTCGACCTCCACCTGGGCGAAGTCGGTGTTGTAGGTGAGGTCCGCCGTGAGGTTTTCGGTGATCCCGTATTTGACGTCCAGGCCCGCGTCGGCGTACCCGTCGTTGGAGGTCTGCGGGTCGACCGTCAGGTCCGTCCGGGACCCTGCGATGGCGTACGGTTTCACCTCTAGATTGCGACTCGGCGGGGGTGCCTCGATCCCTACGAGCGTAGCATACATTGAGACCCGGAAGGTCCCCGACGTCCCACGCCCGCCCACGGAGAGCGGGAGCGCGCGGATGAAATTCCACTCGTTCTTGCGCAAGACCGGGCGCCGGAACTGGATACCCCACACCTGCTCCCGGCCCGGTCGATACCGCAGCGACTTGAACGGGATGGCCATCTCGATCGACCACCCGCCGTCGAAGAGCGCCGAACGGGTCTCCCAGACGGGATTCCAGTCCAGGTTCGGGCTGCCCTCGTTCGTTATCTGGAAGTCGGAGAAACCTCCAAGGGGGGACCCGGTGAATCCTACGGCGTTCCGACGGTCATAGAAGGTGTCGAAAAAGACCCCCAGATGATCGTTCGAGCGCAGCTGAGCCACATCGCGCCTCATCTCGTTGGCAATCCAACCGTTGGGCCCCGCAGAATCCCAGACCTTGGCCGAGATGTAGACATTCTCGTCATCGAATCCGATCCATACCTCCGTGAGCTCGCTGGGCTCGCCGTACTCCACGGGTACGGTCTGGACGAACTCGCTGACGGGGCGGACGCTCTGGTAGAATGGCTCCTCGATAACCCCGTCGATCTCGAGCGGCTCGTTCACCCGAACGGCTCTCAACGTGGCACCGTCCCGGCCGGCCTGGTTGATCACCGCCGTGCCGACAGGGGCGGGCGGTCCCTCGAATTCGAGCGGGGCGCCACCTTCCGGCGGGGCGACCTGGGCGGCCGAGTCGGGGGAGGTCCCAAAGACGATCGCAAGGGCCAGAAGCCCGGCCGGCGCTATCCTGCAGCTGAGGAAACTGCAATGGGACATGCCTACTCCAGTTACCAGAGATGGACGTTCACTTTGAGGATCCTGAGTCCGGAAGGGGACACCGTCCGGTGGACCTCTGTTGACTCTCGCCGCCCGTCCGGGTGTCAGCACCACGAGCGCAGCATTCGGTCGGGTGACGAGGTCGGCTCCAGATCCCCGTTTGCCGTCTCCGCCTGGACTTCCTATGCTTCGTTGGGAAGACGGCAGTAACGGATGATAGCAGGCCACTCGAAAATAGGAATGAGGAGAAAGCCATGAGACGCTCGCAGGTGATCATATGGGCCGGTTGTGTGGGCACCCTGTTGCTCGGGGCCGACACAGCATCAGGCCAGGTCGTGCCAATCGACCCTGAGGGATTCATGATCGCTTCACCGTCAGACATGATGCCCTCCGAGGGCGGTCGGTCGGTGGCCGTTTACGGCGATTCCAGAGAGCCTGGCCTCTACGTGGTCCGGATCACTTTCGCACCGGGTCGAGGCAGCCGTCCGCACTTCCACGATCAGGCCCGGCTTATCACGGTGGTCAAGGGTAGATGGTGGGTTTCGACCGGCGCCGAATCCGACGTCTACGCTCCCGACAACATGAGGAGCGTCGAGGCTGGATCCTTCATCTACGAGCCGCCTTACGGTCATCATTACGACATGGCCAAAGACGAAGAGGTGACGGTCCAGATCATGGGAATCGGGCCCGTAATTACGACCTCGATCGAGCAGCCTTGAAGCGGAACGTTTAGCGCGAGCCTCGTCGTCCTAGGCCCGCGGTTCGCGGTTCGCTTGAGCGGGCAGCAGGCGGGAGTTCGAAGTGTTTATCCGGCTAATCGCGCAGCCCGAACGTCACCAGCGTGTGTCCGGAGATCACCGACACGTATTGGCGCCCATCCACCATATACGTGATCGGTGCCATCACGATCTGACCGCCGAGGCTCGCCTTCCACAGCAACTCCCCGGTCCGCGCATCGAGCGCGTGGAAGTGGCCCTCGCGGCCACCGGTGAACAATAAGTCGGAAGCGGTCGTCAGCATGCCACCGTCGCTGACGTCGAACTGCTCGTACGTCCAGCGAGCCCCGCCCGTGCGCGGATCCATCGCCATCACCGTGCCGTGCCCGACTGCGTCCGTCCAGTTGTTGATGGGGTTCGTGCGACCGATTCCGACGCCAGGCGCACCCGGTGTCGGCGTCAGCACGTCGAATCCACCACCGAGGAACGCCCGACCAGGGGTGAACACGGACTCTTCGGGACGATAGATCGTGGCGTAGTTTTCCCAGGCGGAGACGTAGAAAAGGCCGGTCGAAGGGCTGAACGACGGTGGGTACCAGTTGGTGCCGCCCTGATTCCCTGGCCAGGTGGGTGAGCCGGCGGGCTGGGGCGTCGGGATCGGCCTCCCGGCCTCGGTGAGGCCGCTCGACCAGTTCACCCTCACGAACGGCGATCCGGTCAGGAACTCGCCCGTCACACGATCGAGCACGTAGAAGTAGCCGTTCCGGTTCGCCCACAGCATCAGCCGCCGCGGCGCCCCGTTCCACGCGATGTCGACCAGCACGGGAACCTGAACCGAGTCGTAGTCGTAGCCGTCGTTGGGCGTGAACTGGAAGTACCACACGAGCTCACCCGTATCCGGGTCGAGGGCGATGACCGAGTCAGAGAACAGGTTGTCGCCCGGACGCTGTCCGGGGTTCCAATCGGGACCCGGATTCCCCACGCCCCAATACGTCAGGTTCAGGTCGGCATCGTACGATCCGGTGACCCACACTGAGGCCCCGCCGTGCTCCCAGTCGTCGCCCTCCCACGTTTCGTGTCCGGGTTCGCCGGGCCCGGGAATCGTGTAGAAGCGCCACGCCTCTTCTCCCGTGTCGGCGTCGTACGCCGCGACGAAACCGCGAATGCCGTACTCACCGCCGCCGACGCCGACGATCACTTTGTCCTTCACAACCAGGGGCGCCATGGTGACCGAATACGCTGAATTCACGTCCCCGACTTCGACGTTCCAGATGGGCTGGCCATTGGTCGCATCGATGGCGATGAGCCGAGCGTCCAGCGTTCCCATGAACACCTTGTCGTCCAGGATGGCCACACCCCGGTTGTTGGCACCACAGCAAACCCGGGCGTTCTCGTCGGGCGTGTGCCGGTATTTCCAGAATACCCGACCCGTGACAGGATCCACGGCCATGATGGTGTTGGGGCGTTCGGTGACGTACATGATACCGTCGACGACGATCGGGTTCGATTGCCAAGCACCGAACACCTGATTCTGGAGTACCCACTTCGACTCGAGGTCTCCCACGTTCGCTGCTGTGATCTGATCGAGACCGCTGTGCCTCTGACTCGAGTAGGTACCGTTGTAGGTGAGCCAGTTCTGGGGTTCGTCCGAGGCGTTCAGGATGCGATCATACGTCACTTGTGCCTGGAGGGGATGGGGCGTCACAAGCCCCTCCGGGGCAAGTGCCAGCAGCCCCCCCAGGACGAGCCCCGGCAGCCAAGTGCGCTGGACAGTCTTCATGGTAGACCTCTGAGTGAAAGGAGATACCCGAGGAGGTCGGCCACCTCCTCGCTGGAGAGCGTGGTCGGTGGCATGACGGGCGTCAGACTCACCTCGTATTCGACCAGGTCGGCCTTCACGAGCGAGCGCAACTGTTCCCGCGAATCAATGAGCTGCACCGTGTACGTATCCTCGTTCAGCCTCCTCCCACGGATGGTCTCACCTCCGCGCGTCACGGCTCGTATCGGTCGGTTGATCGGCAGGAGGGCGGCGCTCGGATCGAGCAGGGTTCGCTGCAGCACAGCCGGCGTGCGGATCAGCCCGATTTCGCTCAAGTCCGGTGCGGTGCGAGGACCCCGCCCATTAATCCGATGACAGGAGGCGCAACCGCCGCGGCCTTCGAAGAGCACCTGACCGCGTGCTGCCTCACCGACCTTGACCGCGAAGCCGCTCGGATCGAAGCCGGCGCGGATGTAGGCGATGACTCCATCGAGCTCCGCGGACCGCAAGTCGAAGGCGGGCATTCTCCCGTTGGCAACGCCGGTGGTGATGACCCCGCGCAGATCTTCGTCTGACCGCGCGGCGCGGAACAATCCCCGCCGGAGATCCACACCGTCCACGCCGTCGCCGTTCGCTCCGTGGCACAACGCGCAGTTGGCCACGTACACGCGAGAACCCGCTTCAATAGCCTCACTCGTGTAGCGATGATCGGCGAAAGCGTCCTGGGCCAGCCCTTGCTCCGGACCACCCAGAAGCATGATGGGGCCAGCGTAACAAACAAGGATTGTCCGGGTGAAAAAGCGCATATCGTCCGTTCCGTGAAGGTGCGACGGTGAGCGATCAGGCCCGCCCCTAGGGCGCTCTCGCGGAGATTAAGCCTCGGCGGCCAGATCCGCCACCGCACCATCCGTGGCGATCGGTTGGCCCATGTGGTTTGGAGAAAAGCCTTGTATCTGGGGAAATTGTGTGTTTGAGTAGTATTGATCTGTGTTTCCGTCGTACTGACCGTCGTACCCAAAGGAGGATAGGGGTTATGGAAGCCTATTGCGTGAAGTGCAAGTCCAAGAGGGAGATGCAGGATGGTGAGAAAGTCACCATGAAGAACGGTCGCCCGGCCATGAAGGGAAAGTGCCCGGTCTGCGGGACGGGGCTTTACCGGATTCTCAGCACCAAGTAGCTCGACCCAGTAGTTGGCCGGTCGCCTCACCATGACTCAACCGGCCCGGGATTCGGATGCCGACGTGGCCCTCCACCACGTAACACAGCAGTGAGCTGCCGCTCAGCGCTCCGCTAGTCTTTTTGCACTCTCGTTCTTGGCGCTCTTTCTCGAGCTGATGCTCATCCGCTGGGTAGTGGAGCCCTCCTCAGTTGATGAAGATCTCCATGATCTCCACCGCCGTGGAGCTGCTGTTGTGGAACCCGTGTTGGGTGCCTCCCTCGAGGAAATAGGGGTGCCAGGGGTGCACGTCCACGGACGGTGCTCCCTCCAAATTCAGCTCCATGGAACCTGAGATCGGAACGAACAAATGGAACTGGACGTTCGCGTGCCCGTGTATCGGGCGTGTACCGCCGGCTTCCACGACGACGCGCAGGGCGCGAACCTCAGGCTGATCGCGAAGAACCGCATTGCTGACCCCCACGTTGCCTGCGCCCGTGAGCGGACGTAGAGGTGAGGAGTGATCGCCGGTGACCGGCGGTGTCTGTGCCACCAGGGCCACGGATAGCATAGCGAGCGCAATGGCTGACACGGCGTACTTCTGCATTCGGTTTCCTCCTGTCTGGGTCGGAAAGAGGCGAGAGCTAAGCTAGGGCGGAATAAGGACCCCCGGCCAGTCCTCGACTGGACGGCCCACACGCCAAAGTCCATGATGGGACTTCGTCCTCGACCATCCAGGGAGTTTGCCATGCGTGCCTTTCCACTTCTCCTGGTCCTGCTGCTCTCCTCGTGCGGTCGAGAGGAGCGCGAGCGGGAGGCGGCCGTGGAGGCAGCGCGAGCGGCCACCCTCGTCCAGATCGAATCTATGCTGTCTGAGACGATCGGACGCGCCGAACGGCTCGCGGGCTCGGCCGAGCGGATCCTACGGCCACTCCCTGTCATGACGCCGGCCGGGGAGGACGCATTGCGCCGATTCCTAAATGACCAACACGTGGCTCGTGCTCGTGCGCTCGGCGTTCGCGCGGTCGACGGCACGACAAGGGACTCGCTTCTTGCCACGGGGCGCCTTGTCGCGCTCGAGGACAGCACCCGTCATTGGATCGTCCGGAGAGGTGCTTCACCCGCCCATGTCGTGCCCCACTTGCGCACCCTGCTCGAGATACTTGGGGAGCGCTTCCAGGAACGGCTCGCCGGGATGGGGGTTCCCCTCTACCGCATTGAGGTCACCAGCGCGCTGCGTACTTCCGATCGTCAGGAACGACTACGGCGCTCCAACGGTAACGCGGCCGCCGGGACGAGCTCGCATGAGTTCGGCACGACGGTGGATCTCTCCTACGCCGCCTTCGCGCCCCCGGCCGACACGCCCGCAGAGATCCTCGCGGGTGTTCCTACGGAATTCGCTCCGCATCTCGAACGGTTCGTAGACCTCGCGCTCGAGTCGGTCTCGGCCAGAAAGTCGCGCGAGTTGGGAGCCATCTTCAGCTACGTGCTCCGGGAGGCGCAAGCCGAAGGACTGGCACTGGTGATCTACGAACGACAGCAGACGATCTATCACCTCACGGTCGCGAGTCCGCTGGCGGACCGGTGAAATGGTACTAGACGTG
>CAUZVZ010000132.1:0-7616 GCA_963583605.1 Gemmatimonadales bacterium UBA6960 | reverse complement strand
CACGTCTAAACACGTAAACGGCTCCGGTCCCGTTGGCCTGCTGTGCGGTACCGATCAGAGCCAGGTCACCTTCCACCGCGATCGACATGCCGAATAGGTCATTTGGCAAAGCGTCACTGCCCATCAGTTTGTCGGTTTCGCCCCACTGACCCGTGGCCGGGTCCCGTTCAAAAACGTACACCGCCCCACGGCCCTCTGAGTTAGCCCATGAAGCCGTAAAGAAGTGGTCACCGTCCGCCGCGGAGATTCGGCCGATGAAATTTCCGTCGACGTTGTCACTCACCGTCAGGACCTGTGTTTCGCGCCACAGGCCGTCTCCATCCTTCTCGAACACGTAGATGGCCTGGAGAATGGTCGAGCCGACCAAGAGTTGGTCTCCGGAGAGCGTCACGGTTCTGCCGAACCGGTCCCCGACGGCAGCGTTTGATGCTTCGAATCGTTGGACCTCAGCCCAGGCTCCCCCGGCATCCTTCCGATATACGTAGACGTACCCGGGAGCCGCCTCACTCAGTGACTCCCCAACGATCACTTCCCCGTCTCCGACGGCCAGGGACTGTCCGTATCCTTGGCCGTTGAGGGGAGTTGTCACGAGAAGCCCAAGGGCCAGAAAGACCCACTTCACACTCGATTCTCTCACAGTTGCCACCCGTCAAAAGTTACAGCATGATGCCACGGCGTCACGATCGACGATGTCATCCTACCCGAAGTCTCGAAACAATACCTCAGCGGGATCGTGTTTGTTGCGGGGCCACCAGCGCGCGTCTTCACGGTGTAAGCGCCGCGACGTACGGTTGGCTGCCAAGTCGCTCACCGATTGGATATGTGTCGCCCTCGAAGGGTTGCGCAATTCCCCCCTTGCCACATGCCGCAGGTTTTTGCAAAGTGTGGGCATTCACTCTAGGGGATCGCAATGAAAATTATTCTCAGTTGTGCTGCATTTGTTTTGTCGGTCGCAGGATGTGCCTCCACACAGGAGGGAGCGCCCGCGAGCGGACCCCCCCCGACGGCGCCGGCTGCGGCGACGGCCGACGCTTCGTCGGGGAGCGCTCTCTATACGGTTGCGCAGGCTACCCGTGGCAGTGGACTCTTCCGTGACAATTGTGTCAGCTGTCATTCGTCTTCTGAGTTCACGGGATCTTCCTTCGTGCGACGCTGGACCAATCGGGCGGTTGGGGACATCTATGAATTCGTCCTCTACTCCATGCCCGACGATAATCCGGGTGGTCTACCGCAACAGACCTATGCCGACATTATCGCCTACTTTCTTCAGATGAATGATTTGCCGGCGGGTGACACCGAATTGCCGACGTCCTTGGACGCGCTCATGGAGATGAATATGTTTGCGGCCGGCGGCGGCCAGTAAGCATTCCTGCGTCCACGCACTGACTGAGGTCCCGTCTGAGCGTCACTACATGAAGAAAATTGACCCGGGAGTGGATCGAAGGGCGTTCCTGAAGGTGGCGACCGCCGGCGCGGGGATGAGCCTCGCAGGGTTCACACCCACGGCTGGTGAGATCCATTCGCCCCAGCCTATGAGCGACGGATCTCGCAGATCCGGGCAGGTTGCGCCGGACATCGTCGTCGTCGGCGCCGGAAATTTCGGGATGTGGACGGCCTTCTACCTCACACGGCTCGGTGCCAACGTGACTGTCGTCGACCAGTATGGACCAGCCAACTCGCGCTCGACGTCGGGTGGGGAGACACGCGGCGTCCGGTCCTCGTACGGCGGCCAGTCGACGGGGCTTCTCTGGAATCGTTGGGCCAACGAGGCGATCCAACGCTGGACCCTGTGGGACGAAGAGTGGGGCCGGCAACTCCTGCCCAAGTTATTCTTCAATACAGGTGACTTGATCGTCCGGGACCGGATGGTCTCGTATCTTGAGAACACGATAGCGGATTGGGATACGCTGGGCGTTCCTTACGAGGTCCTCACGCCCGAAGAGATCCGATATCGGTGGCCGGTGATCGGCTCGGAGGGAGTCGGTGTCGGGCTCTATGAGCCGGGGGCGGGTGTGGTGCGTGCCCGGCGGGCGATTGAGGGTGTGGCGGAGGTGTTCCGGAAAGAGGGTGGGCAGGTGACGATTGCCAACGCTGAGATGGGTGCTCGGGATGGAAGACAGTTGAACGAGTTGAATCTGGCGCCAAGGGGGAGGCTTTCGGCCGCGACGTACGTCTTCGCGTGTGGACCGTGGTTCCCCAAGGTGTTCCCGGAACTCATGGGCAGACGCTTGAGGATCTCCATGGGGCACGTGTTCTACTTCGCGGTGCCCCCGGGAGACAACAGCTATTCGTACCCCAACATTCCCAGCTACGGCTTCCCGGGCGTCACGGGGTGGCCCGCGTTGGGACGTGACCATCGGGGCTTTCGCGTACGGACAGGGGGGCGGGGGCCTGAGGATCCGGACGTGAGCGACCGCTGGATCCCTGAGGAATATCACGCGCGGGCGAGGCAGGTTCTAGCCGACCACTTCCCGGGTCTCGCGGATCAGCCGATCAACGAGACCCGAGCTTGCCACTATGAGTCGAGCGTCAGTCGAAATTTCATCATCGACAAACACCCGGATTTCGACAACGTGTGGATGGCGGGTGGCGGATCGGCGGAGTCCTTCAAGCAGGGTCCCGTCTTGGGCGAATACATCGCCCGGCGCGTGATGGGCATCGATGACCAACCGGACTTGGCCGAGGGCTTCCGGTTGAGTGAAGACGAGTTCGACGCGGACTAGATCGGCCGCCCCGCATTCGCACGGCCTTTAGAGCAAGACATCCCTCAGCGCGGAAATCTCAGGAGGAATCGGCGTCACGTGACGCTCGGCTTCGAGGCAGGACGCCAGCCGCTCCGGGACCGGCACGCTGATTCCGATCGCAGGCTCGACGGCTTCTCGAAATTTCACGGGATGGGCGGTGCAGAGCACCACGCAGGGCCCCTCACCGAACGCTTGACGCCCCGCCTCGACGCCTAGGTATCCCACCGCGGAGTGCGGATCCAGGACGTAGCCCGTTCTCCGGTATACCCGTCTGATACAATCCCGTGTCCCATCGTCATCATGAACGCTTCCGATCAAGTCTTTCCGGAGGCGATCGACGTCCCTCTCATAAAGGGCGAGGATGCGAGCAAGGTTGCTCGGATTCCCGACATCCATGGCGTTCGAGATGGTGGGAGTGGAGGGGCGGGGGCGCACCACCCCGGTCCGCAAATACTCCGGCACTACGTCGTTCACGTTGGTCACCGCCACGAACCCTCGGCTTGCCAAACCGAGCTTCTTGGCCATCAACCCGGCCGTCAAGTTCCCGAAATTTCCGGACGGGACCGAAAACAGTGGAGCCGTCTCCGTGCCCAACTGCGCGGCAGCGTGGAAGTAGTAGAAGATCTGCGGAAGCAGGCGGCCGATATTGATCGAATTCGCCGAACTGAGGCGGACGGCGTCGCGGAGGGTGGAGTCCGAAAAAGCCGACTTCACCAAGCGTTGACAGTCGTCGAACGTGCCATCGACTGCGAGCACGTGCACGTTGCCTCCAAGGGTCGAGAACTGCCGTTCCTGGAGAGGGGTGACTTTATCCTTGGGGAACAGGATCACGGTTCGTATGCCCGGTACGCCGAAGAACGCCTGGGCCACCGCGCTTCCGGTGTCTCCCGATGTGGCCGCCAGGATGGTGAGCGGGGCGTCGTCCTCGCTGTTCAAGTAGCCCATGAGCTGCGCCATGAAACGCGCGCCGACATCCTTGAACGCGAGGGTCGGTCCGTGGAAGAGCTCGAGCACATACAGGTCATCGCTCAAAGCGACGAGCGGAACCTCGAAATTCAACGCAGCATCGACGATGCGGTCGAGATCAGCCGGGGGGATCGTCGAGCCGAGGAGGTGCCGTGCCACCACTCGCGAGACGACTGAGAAGGACTGCCCGCGTAGCCCGGCCAGAACCGAAGCGTCGATCGGGTCCATGCGCTCCGGCAGGTAGAGTCCTCCGTCTGGCGCGGGTCCTTGAATGAGAGCGGTGGGGAGGTCGGCGGTTGGGCTTTCCCCGCCTGTGCTGACCAGCTTCACGACGGAGTTTCGATCACGCGGGCACTCGTGTTGGCTACCTCGGAAACGTGGGTATCGGCACCCTCGTGGCCCACGCCCGCGAAAGCATCGGCCATGGCCACGGCGACGGATTGGGCCTCGCTCAACGTCCGGCAGAGCGCGAACATAGAGGGTCCCGAGCCGGACAGTCCGGCGCCGATTGCGCCCGCCTCGACGCCGGCTGCACGGACGGCCTCGAACCCGGGAATGAAGCGACTCCTATGCGGCTCTGCCACGCGGTCCACGAGTGCGCGTGCGATCAGATCCCAGTCCTCTTCGTACAGTCCCACGACGAACGCCGAACAGTCGGCCCACTGTCGTACGGCTTGGCTCAGTGGGAGCGCGTCGGGTAGGATGCCCCTCATCTTGCTCGTCTCGAGCTCCAGATCTGGATGGACCAGCGCCACGGCGAGACCGTCGGGGACGGGAAGCGGAATGACGATCTCGGGTTGCTCAGGCCGGACCATGACGATTCCGCCGTGAAGTGCCGGAGCGATGTTGTCCGGGTGGGTGTCTCCTTTCGGGCCTCGCTCACCCTCTGAGGCGCAACGGAGCAGCGCTTCTGGCGACAGTCCTGTTTGGAGGAGTGCGTCCGCGGCGACGACGGCCGCCACCGCACTGGCGGCGCTGCCCCCCATCCCGCCCGAAATGGGCAAGCCCTTCCAGACCTCGATCTCAACGCCCACGTTCTCCATCCCACCCTCTGAAAGGACGGCGAGCGTGGCGAGGCCGGCCACGTTCTGAGCCGAATCGGTCGGCAGGCGACCCCCATCACCGTGCACCGCGGAAATCACGACGCCCGGCTCATCTCGCAGTCTGGCTTCCACTTCGTCCCCGGGCTCTCCCAAAGCGAGGCCGAAGACATCGAAGCCACAGATGATGTTGCCGACCGTCGCCGGCGCGAAGGCACGGGCCGTCGCAGTGTTCGACATCATGACTCCGCCAGGGCTCTCAGGATGTCCGCGAATACCCCGGCGGCCGTCACGTCGGGCCCCGCACCTGGACCTCGGACGACCAGTGGTGTGTTCGCGTAGCGCGTCGAGATGATGGTCACGAGGTTCTCACTGTTGGAGAGGCTCCAGCAGGGATGCTGGGGTGCGACCCCCGTCATCCGAACTGAGGCCTGGCCGTTGTCGACGGACGCGAGATAGCGGAGGGCTTGGCCGTCTGCCATCGCCTGTTCCCGGCGCTCCGCGAAGTGCGCATCCACCTCCGGGAGGCGCTTCCAGAATTCGTCCACTGTCATGTCCCCCCATCCCTCGCCGGGCAGGAGTGGCTCGATGTGCACATCGTCCAACTCAAAGGAGAATCCTGCCATCCGTCCAAGGATGACGAGCTTCCGGGCCACATCACGTCCGCCCAGATCCTCGCGTGGATCCGGTTCCGTGAAGCCCAGGTCATCGGCCTCCTTGAGGGCCTCGCTGAAGGAGGTTCCGGCCATCAGGCGGTCGCTGATGAATCCCACCGTTCCCGAAAGGACCCCCTCGACGCGCTCGATTTCATCTCCGGTAGCCACCAGGTCCGCGATGGTTTTGAGCACCGGCAGGCCCGCTCCGACGGTGGTCTCGAAGAAGAGGCCCATCCCCTGTGCCCCGAGGCGGTGGAGCGTCTCGAACCGCTCCATAGAGCCCGAAAACGCGAGCTTGTTGGCGCTCACGACCGCGACCCCTGCTGTGAGGAGGGTCTCGTAGTCCTCGGTCACCTCTGAGCTTGCGGTGGCGTCGACGAATACGCGGCACGGGTGATCGGAGCGAATCGCACTCTCGACCATCTCCGCGCCGGCGGTCAACTCCGCCTCACTCGCGCCGCGCCAATCGCTCAGGGCTAGCCCCGCCTGCTGGAGCACGGCACCCTTGCTTCGGGAAAGACCGGCGAGGACCACTTCCACCCCAGCCGCGCTAAGCCTCTCCGTTTGCGACTTGATCTGGTCCAGCAGCGCGGCTCCGACCCGCCCCACTCCGGTTACGTATAACCATAGACTCCGGCCTGGTGGCCGGAACAGCGCGCGGTGGATGGCCCGCAACGCGCGCTCCTCATCCCCCTGGGTGACGACGAAGGAAATGTTGAGTTCTGAACTACCCTGTGCGATGGCGCGCACGTTGACGCGGTGGTGTCCGAGCACGTCGAAGATCCGTCCTGCGATTCCCGGCGACTCGCGCATGGCGTCGCCCACGGCTGCCAGAATCGAGCAGCGCTCCTCCACCACCAGGTCCTCCACGAGGCCGGCTTGGCGCTCCAACGCGAACGCGTCATGGATCATGGCGACCGCTTGATTGAGCTTTCCGGGCTCAACGGCGAAGCAGATGGAGCGCTCACTCGATGCCTGAGTGATCAGGATGACGCTGATTCCCTGTCGAGCCAGAGCGCCAAACAGGCGCTCGGCGGTACCCGTGGATCCCGGAAGGCCGGTGCCTTCGAGCCGGAGTAAGGAGACGTCGTTGATCGAAGCGATGCCTCTGACCGGGAATCCCTGCGTAGTGGGGGCGCCCTCACTCACCTCAGTGCCTTCGAACTCGCGATTCAGCGTGTTACGGATGAGGACTCGAAGGCCTTTCTCCCGAGCCGGCTGCACGGCCGCCGGGTGCATCACCTTGGCGCCCCAATGGGAGAGTTCCATGAGCTCGTCGTAGCTGAGGCTCTCTAGGGAGAAAGCCTCCTGCACGATGCGTGGATCGGCACTCATGACCCCGTTCACATCGGTCCAGATCTCCACCGCCTCCGCGTCGAGGATCGCGCCGAGCAGAGTAGCCGTGTAGTCCGACCCGCCTCGGCCCAGAGTCGTGGTTTCGCCTGCGGCCGTTCCCGCGATGAAGCCGGTCACGACCTGAAGGGAGGAGGCCTGTGCGAAGTGCGGCACCACACGCTCGCGCGTGGCCGCCAGATCCACCGAAGCAGCGCCGAAGTTGGTGTCGGTCACGATCAGGCGGCTGGTGTCGCAGGCTTCCGCGTCCGTGCTCCGTGCGCGAAGGGCCGCCGCCACGAGGATCGTGGAGAGCCGCTCGCCGACGCTCAACACGCCGTCCTGAGTGCGGGCAGTGCACTCCCTGACGAGCGAGACTCCTTGGAGAAGCTCCTCAAGGCCGGCCAGGATCGAGTCGACCGACTTGGCAACGTCACTCCGATCCTCGAGGCTGGTGAGCTCCTTGACGCTCTCCAGATGGAAAGCGCGGATCTCTTCCAGCTTGGCCGCGTAACGCTGGTCTCCCGCTTTCGCAAACTCCGATGCCGCGACCAATTCGTCGGTGACATGTCCCAACGCCGACACGACCGCGATCGTTGGACCCTTCTCGGATTGGGCCGTGACGATGGACGCGACCTCCCGCACCCGGTCGGAGTTACCGAGTGAGGTGCCCCCAAATTTCAGGACGTGCAGTCCTGCAGAGGGTCGTGTGGAAGAAACGCTCATGCTATCATCCGGTCGCGAGTCAAACGACAAGATCGGAGATTAGTCATCATGAGTCGATACGTGACCGAATTCGTTGGGACTTTTTTCCTGGTCCTCACGATCGGATTGACGGCAATAAACGGTACCCCCATGGCTCCTCTCGCCATCGGGTC
>CAUZVZ010000131.1:0-7688 GCA_963583605.1 Gemmatimonadales bacterium UBA6960 | reverse complement strand
GCCCAACCTCGCGCTCGCTATCACCTTCAAAGCCTATGGAACCACCCCCCCCCCACCCCAAATCCGATGAAGAAGCCGTCCCGAGCCGGAGCCTGGCTACTCAGCGACTGCGGTGAGCCTATGCTGACGAAGAGGGCTAAGAGTATAGTGATGGTGAGCGGCAGACTGCGCATTGAAACCCCCGACTGAGTGATGGTTTTTCACAAGTGCATATGCTCTGCATTTATCGGTCTCTGAACACTAAAACAACTGACCATTTATAAAGCACGGCGCATCCGGAACATCCAGCCTGCGCCGTGGGTTGATCCTAGTGACCCTTATCGCAGCGGAAAAATAGTCTTCCTCTTTCCCTTCGTCCTGGCTCGCGTCTTTCGCCCGACGTCCCTCGACGTGTTCGGGGTCACGAACCTCCAACTCGGGACCGTGTTTCCCCTCTAGGCATCGGCGCCCGACGAGTCCCCCTTCAGCAACTTGCACGCAGAAGCACTAGGTGCGCTTTTTCACGGTAAGGAAAACGTGATCGAGGGGATCTCCAGGAAGTTGGAGGCGGCATTTCCGCACGTCAGCCTTGGCGCCCGACACGACAACACACACGGGGATTCATGCACCGAATTTTCTACATCGCCCTAGTCTACGCCCTCATCGTGGGCCCGGACGTCCAGGCTCAGCAGGCTCCGGCCGCGAGCGCGTCCGCGATTACCAGTGCACCTGTCATCGATGGCCGGCTCGACGACGATGCATGGGCAGAGGGTCAAGTCCTCACGGGCTTCATCCAGAGAGAGCCAACCGAGGGACGACCGGTCTCGGAGCGCACTGAGGTTCGGGTCGCCTACGACGGGGAGGCGCTCTACATAGGTGCGTGGCTCTTTGACAGTGACCCAACTTCGCTCGTTTTCGGCCAAACGCTCAGAGACGCCTCGCTCAACGAATCCGATGCGTTCGTCCTTGTGCTCGACACCTACCTCGACCGCCAGAATGGCTTCGTATTCGGGACAACGCCTGCGGGGATCGAATACGATGGCCAGGTCGCGAATGAGGGCCAAGGCGGAGGTGGAGGTGGAGGGCGACCAGGTGGTGGTGGTGGGCGACAACAAAGGGGCTCGGGCGGCGGCTTCAACCTCAACTGGGACGGGAGTTGGGAAGTTGCGACCAGCACGGACTCACGTGGCTGGTACGCTGAGATGCGCATCCCCTTCACGACGCTACGCTACGGGACAGGGGGCGACCAAACATGGGGATTGAACTTCGAGCGGCGTATCCGACGCAACAGCGAAGAAGCGGTCTGGGCGCCGATCCCTCGACAGTTCAACCTCTACCGCGTCTCGCTCGCGGGGACGTTAGACCTTGCGGCACCGGCCACGCGGATAGCCACAGTCAACCCCTATGTGCTGAGCAGCGGTTTCAAGGATTACACCGTCACCTCACCAGACGCGGACTTTGGATCGAAAGTTGGCATCGACGCCAAGATCGGTCTGAATCAGAGCCTGACACTCGACCTAACAGTCAACACCGACTTTGCGCAGGCCGAAGTTGACGACCAGCAGGTCAACCTGACACGCTTCTCGCTCTTCTTTCCTGAGAAGCGTGCCTTCTTTCTTGAGAACGCAGGGACGTTCTCGGTGGGCTCGGGACGATCAGCTGAACTCTTCTTCAGCCGTCGGATCGGCCTTTCCAGTGGGCAGGAAGTTCCCATCCATGCGGGGGCGAGGATGACGGGTAAGGTCGGAGATGTACAAATCGGCCTGCTCAACATTCAGACGGGGGGGCTCAGCGTGCCCAGCGCGGTGAGCGGCATTACCCAGCGGGTCGCTCCCAACAACAATTTCGGTGTCGTACGAGCATTCCGGGAATGGAAGAACCGGTCCCGGATCGGTGGGATCTTCGTCTCACGATTGAACACGAACTCGCCGACTGACTACAACCTGACGTACGGACTCGATGGCCAACTCGGGATCGGCCAAGACCTGACCTTCGGTGGCTGGGCCGGCCTGACCACCACGCCCCTCCCGTCCGGGACACCTGATCTTCGTGAGGGGTTCAACAACGGGGAGTACGGCTACGCCGGCACCGGGAACTTTGTCACCCGCGACTGGGAAATGTCGGGGGGCTATCGCCAGATCGGCAGCGAGTTCAACCCCGAGGTCGGCTTCGTGAATCGCAGCGCGTACCGCTACATCAGCGGCCGAGTCCTGTATCACCTCCGCACGGAAGGGGTCGACTGGTTCCGAGAGTTTCGCCCGCACATTTCGGGAAACTCTTTCTCGTCACTCGGAGGCTTCAACGAGTCATACTACGTCCACATCGACAGCCATTTCGCCTTTGAGAACGGCGCCGAGATTCATCTTCCGGGCTGGAACCTCACGGGCGAAGGGCTCGACGCTCCATTCCAGATCCGGGACGAGGGTGACCTTCCGGACGGCGGGCGCGGGCCTATCATCATCCCAGCCGGCACGTACAACAACCAGGAACTCCTGTTCGTGGCAAACACGAACAGGAGTGCGCCGCTTTCAGTTTCGGCAGGAGTGACTTTTGGTGGCTTCTACTCCGGCACCCGGTCCTCACCGCACGGGAGCGTTTCCTATCGCTTTCGTGATCGGCTCACGACCTCAGTTAGTATGAACTACTTCAACGTGGAGCTGGATGAAGGAAGCTTCACGACCTCGCTTGTCAGGCTCACCGGCTCGTACTCCTTCACGCCCCGGATATACCTCCAGGCGAACCTCCAGTATAATGATGATTCGAAGAACCTTGGGAGCAACATCCGGCTAGGTTGGCTCGACACCGCCGGCACCGGGCTCTTCATTGTCTACAACGACACGGAGTTCCTGGGTGACATCGATCCGCTAGGCTTCCGATCGGGACCCCGCCAGCGTCAGCTGGTAATCAAGTACACGAAGCTCTTCAATCTCAGGGGGTAGTTCGAGCATCTTCGGGTCTGCCGAGTCCGAATAACGACTGAGCCTCCATGAAGCAACCCGCATCCGAGACGTCCAGCTTGCGCCGTGGGTTGATCCTAGTGGCCCTTATCGCCGCGGGTGAGGCAGTCTTCCTCCTGCCCTTCGTCCTGGCTCGCGTCTTTCGCCCGACGTTCCTCGACGTGTTCGGAGTCACGAACCTCCAACTCGGGACCGCGTTTTCCCTATACGGCATCGTTGCCATGGTGTCGTACTTCGCCGGGGGGCCATTGGCGGACCGGTTTTCGGCCCGTCGACTCATGACTGCCGCACTCCTCACGACGGGTCTGGGAGGGGTGGTCCTCACGGGAATCCCGTCGGTTCGGGTGATGAACTTCCTGTGGGCCTTCTGGGGGTTGACCACAATCTTCCTGTTCTGGGCGGCAATGCTGCGGACGACGCGCGAGTGGGGAGGAGCCACCAGCCAGGGTCGGGCTTATGGCCTGCTCGATGGTGGGAGGGGGCTTTTCGCAGCGCTGATCGCATCCCTTACGGTCCTCGTGTTCGCCTTGGCTCTGCCAAGCGACGTCTTGTCTACTACGCCGGAACAAAGGGCAGCCGCTTTCCGCACCGTCATCTGGGTCTTTACCGGCCTTGTCCTTGGCATCGCCCTGCTCGTCTGGGTGGTGGTCCCGGACATCACTCCGCAAGACGATCGAGGGAACCAGAAGAAGCTCTCACTCAATGGCATCCTCGGGGTATGCCGGATGCCCGCCGTGTGGCTTCAAGCCGTTATCGTCGTGTGCGCCTACGTCGGCTACAAGGCAACGGACGACTTCTCACTCCTCGCCCACGATGTGCTTGATTTCGACGAGGTGGCCGCTTCGGGGATTGGGACGCTGTCGTTCTGGATTCGCGCGATCGTGGCCGTCGCGGCTGGCTATCTCGGAGACCGCATCGATTCATCAAGGGTCATCGCATGGGGCTTTTCTATCCTCGTCACGGGGAGCCTCTTGATTGCGTCGGGTGCGGTCGTCCCGGGGGTCGCCTGGATGCTGATCACGACGATCGTCGCAACCAGCGTCGGCATCTACGCGATCCGAGGCGTCTACTTCGCGCTACTGGCAGAGGGCGCAGTGCCCCTGACGTTCACTGGGAGCGCAATCGGTGTGGTGTCCTTCGTGGGATTCACCCCGGATGTTTTCATGGGCCCGCTCATGGGCGTACTACTCGACAGCTCGCCGGGCGTTCTGGGTCACCAACACGTGTTCGCAGCGGTGGCGGCCTTTGGTGTCGTGGGCCTCTTGGCCACGATCGCCTTCAGACGCACGACTAGAACACACCGTGCGGGTGTCAGCGCTCTGTGAGGAGCTAGGACACTTCTGCTAGGAGGGTACGTGTGTCCTACGACACCGGACGGACCCTCTTCTTGAGCATGAACAGACCCTCTTGCATGCTGGTCACGAGAATCGTGCCGCTGTCGAAGAATGGGTATGTGCTCCACGCTCCACCAAATCCCGGCCCCGTCCCGAACGGAGACGTATCAAACATGCCGACCTCAACCGGGTTCAAGGGGTCCGAAGTGTCGAGGATATGGAGCCCATATTTGTAGTTGGCCTGATAGGTGAAGTCTCCCTTCACGTACAGGTTATGCGCACTGGCCGGCAGTGATCCGAAGAATTCTTTCACGAGGATGGGATCTTCAAGGTCGTCGAGTTCCCAGACCAGGGTGCGCGTCGTCTCAACGTTGCCGGCGATCACGTCGCTCTCGTCATCCATGATGAAATACCGATGATCCTCGGTCACCCATCCCTGGTGCATGTAAGCCGGATTGGGATGTGACGCGGTCGACAACTCGACCGGATTCGACTTGTCGGTCACGTCCGAGATCTGGAACCGGTTCCCGGACATCCTCAGGCAGATCTCCCGACCGCGATAAGATTCATCCGGACCGCGGTAGACAATACATTGGGCGTCGTGTGTGCCCCCTGGCTCCGAACAGCCGACGAAGGTGGGCTCCATTGGCTCACTAATGTCGACCATGTGCATACCGGCACAGCCTCGACTAGTCAGATACGCGAACCCCGTCTCTTCATTGATGATGATATTGTGGCTGCTCTCAACCACATTGAGTCCGTCACCTCTATAAAGAAGGTCTGGATCAAAGACGACCGGGGGATCCACAACGTCTCGGAGACGGGTGAGATCGAAGACCTGCATACCATGTGTGCCTGCCCCGTCCGCGACGATGAAAGCGTGGTCCCTGTAGGTCTTGATATCTCGATGCAGCTGCGAGCGTGGCGTATTCGAGGTCTTCGGGAGGTCGCCGATGAGCATGGGGTTCGTCGGGTCCGTGATGTCGATGAACGACGTACCGTCGTTTCTTCCCACGAGCGCGTATTCGCGCCCGGCCTCGGAGTCGGTCCAGCCCCAGTTGTCATTCGCTCTGATTCCGCGCGCTGCTTCAGGGGCGGTCAGCAACGAGATCGGGATGTAGGCTAGCAGCTCGATGTCGTTGCAGTCGAAGGACTCCACCGCCCCTTCCGTGCACCGGCGCTCCTCACCGAAGACGGCGCCCAAGGCATCGGGCGCGCTCAGGAGAACGTCTCCCTGCCGCCATGTTCCGTTGTCGTCACGTTCGTAGACGAACACTCCGCCGGCCTGATGGTCGAGCCCTGAGGCCGTCACTGCCGCAATACCCCCGCCCGCTACGACTCTGTGGCCGAACGAATCTTCCGTGTTCGTTTCTTCTTCCGTGAAGCGCATGTCGGTTACCATCCCGTCCGAGAAGACGAAGGCCATCCCGGTCTCCAGTCCCCGCACGACGGGCGCTCCCACCCAAACGTCATCACCATCCAGCGCCACGGAGCCACCGAACACGTCACCCTCGAGGGCTTCAGGTGCGTCGAGCCGGGCGCGTTCGGACCACGTACCTGTTGCGGCGTCTAGGTTGAAGACAAAAGCTGCACCGAAGCCCAAACGGCTCAAGGGGGCCCCGATCACGGCGCGCGCCTCACTCGACACGATTGTGGCCCCGAACAATGCCTCGGCCTCACCAGCGACGGTGAGCTCTGCTCCCTCCCGCCACAAACCATCCATGAGGCGGTATTCGAACACGCGCCCCGCTCCCTCGAGCGAGCCTCCGTTCCTGGCCGCCTTGGGTGCACCCACGAGCAAACGATCACCGACAACCGAGACCGCCGCACCGAAGGCATCCCCCGGAGCCGCGGCAGGCGACTCCATTCGCTGCTGTTCGGTCCATCGGCCATCAGGGCCACGCTGGAACGCGTACACCGTACCCGGCGGCGGTAGCGGGACGCTCTCGCCGCCGCGGCGCTGCCGTGTTCGCATGCGACTCGCGTCAGTCGCCGTCCGGGAGTGTCCTACTAAGAGCCAATCCTTGTCCGCCGAGAGGGAGATGCCGTAGTCGACGCCGCAGTAACCGTTGAAATTGCATTGAGGATCTAGGCCAACGAGGTCCTCTGCGGTCAACGTGCCGGAGAACGCCCATGTCGCGCCGGACCGCTCGTAGGTGTAAAGACTTCCTGCTCTCGTGGCTACGAAGAGTGTGCTCCCGCTAAGCGCGAGCACCGCGCCGAATCCGTCGGCTCGCTCCGCACCTGGTGCGGTCAGTCGGGCCGACTCGATCCAATCGCTCTCGCTCTTGCGGTATACATATACCATGCCGGGACGGAAGCTGTTGTTCGGTTCACCGATGATCAGCGCGTCGCCGTCGATGACGACCGAGTTACCGAATGAGCCGGACTGGGCAAGTCCGGGCGACACCAGGACCGCGGTTGCGGCGAGTGACAGAACGAGAGCACGGAACTTTGCCATGGAACCTCCGAGAAGCTGACGCCGGGAACACTGCCCCCGGCTCTGCAAAATGACGCCGCCGATGCGATGTGACGACCGATTCGTCTAGACTATCGCTCGTAGTCGGTAGGTGCGCTAGAAGGGGCTGTTACTGAGAGGGGGACGGGGGTACTGGGAGGGACCCAGGCCACTAATCGTCGTCGTCTTTTCTTATTTCTAGCTCTTCCAATTTTGCTATCTCTAAGCGGAGATACTCAAGGTCTTCAAAGAAGCCTATATGAGCGGGAAGTAGCTCGACCTTGGGTTTTACTTTGTCTAACTCGTCTTCCAGATATTCCACATAAGCTAAAACCCTCTTAAATGCAGTTATCTGGTTTTCACGATCTACTCCCATTATTCCACCTTAAATTCCTTCTTCCTAAGCCGGTGCATCGTAACCAAACAGAGAGGCGCCAAAACGACCAAAGCTATCAGCAACCCATAAGAGCCACCTGCGGAGTTCCCGGCACCGCTGGGAAGCAGCCACAGGCCGAGGAGGAGCCCAAACGCGCTTATGGCAACGAATGTGAGCCACAGCCTCTTCATCATTATTCTCCATTCTCTAGTTTTTCAGTCTATAAAGAAAGACACGTGATGCGGTAAAAGTGTTAAGGGTCTCTTACACAAAATAATACTACTACCCCCTGAGTTTTGACATTGTGGGAGCACCATACTGGACCGAGCAGCTCCACCAAATTTTGTTTCAGAAACTGTATTTCAGTGGCGGTGATGTGTTGCTAAATCGTGAACCAGCACTCCCCTGCTTAACCCAGTCGGATCATAGAGAAGCTCGGGCCTCCCAAGCACTCAGGATCTCACTTTCGCGGGCTGGTGATACAGGCATTGGTGGATCGCCGCGCTGTTCATCGGTCATAGCACCTGAGTGATACCACTCCAAAGTGTCCAGTGCCGTGACGGCAATAGAGCGGTAGGTAAGCC
>CAUZVZ010000130.1:0-7689 GCA_963583605.1 Gemmatimonadales bacterium UBA6960 | reverse complement strand
TCGAGGAGGACCCTGGAGAGAAGTGGGATCCGGAGCGTTACGCAGAGCTCACAGAGGGTCTCCGCGTCACTGGTGAGGCGCTGAAACAGGAGGAGGAGGAGCTCGAGATGCTCAAGGCCCGTGTTGCTCAGGCGACGGGCCTCGAGAACTCCGACTGGGAAGACCTGATCACCGATCTCCGCGACAAACGAGAGGAGGCCGCACAGGAATACCAGAAGCATACCGCTGAGATCCTGGCGAAAATCCAGGTCACCACGGTAATTCAGGAGCTTCGTCTGGAGGAGAACAGCAGGATCGCGGAGGGCCTGAAGAGAGATGAGCTGACCGAACCACTCCAGGCTCTTACCGGCCGCTACCGAAGCATCCGACTGGACGAGGACCAGGGTCTGGTCCTCACCTCGGACAAGGATGAGGAATACCCGCTGGCTTCCATGAGCACCGGGGCCCGGGAACAGATCTTCCTTGCCCTGCGGATGGGCTTTGCATCGATCGCCATGGAAGGGAAGACCGGTTTCCTCATCTTGGATGACGCCTTCCAGCACTCGGACTGGAACCGCCGGGAGAATTTGGTCACCCGAACTCTGAGCTTCGTTCAAAGTGGCTGGCAGGTTTTCTACTTCACGATGGACGACCACATCAGGGATCTGTTCGAAGGCGTGGGGGACCAGATGGGCGACGGGTTCAAAAGCCACAGCCTGGGCTAGGCGTCGGCATGGTCCACTTGAGTTCGGTCTGTGCAGAAGGTGCAAACGTGGAAGTTTGCCTTTACCGGTCTCCGACTGCACGGCCGTCGGGTTATACGATGGCGAGCTTGCATGCCCATAAACTTCCGGCGACGAGCAAATGCTCTCGTTCCTAAGGCGACTCCTGGGCCTCACCCCGACCCCCAACACGAGTGCCGGTTCGGTGCGGGCCGTTCGGCGACACACCGACTCCGGCTCCCAGGGCCGGGCGACCACGGATCGATACTTCTCGACGATGAACGCCATGCAGGAGGCCATCTCGGATCGAAATTACGCCAGAGCTGCGGTGCTGACCAAGGAGAACGTGGAGCAAATCCCAGCCCTCGTGCGGAGCACCATGCGTGAATACACGAGCTTCCCCATCCGCTCAATCCCAGGACTCGAGGCGGGCGGTACCATGCTAGCCCTCGCGGGCGATCGCTCAGGTATTGAGGAGATGAAGCGTGTCACCCAGAGTCTTCCCCAACTTTCGCACTGGACGAGCGGGATCGATGAGCACCTAGAAGACATGGCTCTCTTCGAGGCCATCGAGGGTGCCATCCGAGGCAACCCCGGGTGCTTGCAGCCATCCGTGAAAACGCTGGTCGGCGTCACTGACGGGCGTCGCGTCGCGACCCTCATCGCCTGGCTGGGAAAGGCCGACCGCGTCACGCGACGAAAGAAGGGTTCGACCTATGAACTCTTCCTCCCCGGAGTGAGTGACGCGCCCGTGCCACCGCCCAAGCGTAGCGTGAATTCACACAGGACTGACCGCGGCGCGGTAGGCTGCCGGGAAATCGATCTTTCACGTCTACCGGTGCTTTCGCTGCCCCGCGCACCCCTGCGCTGGGAGGAGCATGGCAAGCGCGGGATTGAGTCTGTTCCGGTGCCAGACGATCAGTTTGACGTGATCGATGCGCCAGGCTGGACGGTGGCATCGGTAGAGAAGATTCCAATGACTGATCGGCCCGATACGGCCTACCGGCAAATTCATCCGACGGATGATGGAATCATTTTGTTTGACGACCTGGGTAACGCCGCGAACTTCCCCCAAGCCCCGGCCTCCGTCATACGGTTCGACCGTTCCGGAACGAAAAGCGCAGAGGCGGCGTTGCTCCATGATGTGTATCGGCTAGGAGTGAACGCCCTCGGTCGCGGGCTGATTAGTATGTCCAAGGAATGCATCGTGCACGCGTACGACGCTGATCTACGCCTCATCATGGAGACGCCCATGGCCGCGGCTCCCGAGGTCCGTGCGCTGAAGGCCCGCTTCGGAATTCAGGGTGAGAAGCTAAAGAACCACCTCCGCACCGTAGCTCTGGCTCATGACGCAAGCCGGTACATGGTTACAGGTGTTGATGAGGCATGGTGCATCAACATCGAGGGGAAGGCCCTGTGGGCCCTCAAGTTCCCGCTAAGAGAGGGGTGGAGCCGGGCGATTGAGGATGATGGCCGGGTGGGGACGAGCCGAGAGATCCAAGAGGCGCTCGACCTGATGGGACTGGGATTTCCCGTGGCACCTGATGAAATCAAGCATCGGTACCGGGAACTCGCCAAGCATTGGCACCCGGACCGCAATCCGGGCGACAGGACGAGTAACGCCCGGATGACCGCCCTCATCGAAGCGGCGAGCGTCTTGCTCGGAGTTGACTCGGGAGACCTCGACCGGAGCGGGCGGGACACGTTCGTAAAAGACGTGCATCAGGAAGAGATGAAGGTCGCGGGGGGCATTGGCGGTGGGGCAGCCCAAGCTTCCGACTGGATCTATGCCGCCAGTTTCGCAGGACGCTCGCACGGGGCGTTCCTAGCTGGATACTCTGGGCGAATCGTTCAGGTCGACGCTACAGGAGCACCCATCCGTGCCTACGATATTGGCTCGGTTCCCCGGCGCATCGTGGACACTGGCGATTACCTCTACTTCCTGACGGACACGCGCCTGTACGTCCTGCAGGCGGATCGACTACACGCGATCGTCGATACATGTGATGCTGGAAACCTCATCATGGCTCAAACGGGGCTTGGGTTACTCGAGAAGAAACGGTTCCGATGGTTTCGTGAGGATGGGGAATATATTGGGACGGTGGTGGCGAAAGACCCGATTCGGCGTGTGTACTGGTCCGCCGATGGCCTAGCCATCGAGACCCGGCAGCGCCGTGCGGTGGTCGTTTGCGCGGCCATATGGTGGGAGTAGGGTTGAACGGTCCTTGCCCGACGGGATGTGTCGGGCAGACCGCCAACGTCAAAATGCAGGGGGGCTGTACCACCGACCAGGCGGTTAACCGGGGATTTCGCTCAAGTAGACAACACCTCCGGAGCTGTTCGAACTGGTCTCGGGATGCGTCTGGCTGTGGGTTTACTAAGAAAGGCAACGCCGTGGAGAAGCAGCAGCAGGGGGCCTGAAATGTCGAAGCCGAGATATTTGACCAAGTCCCGCTTCAAGATGGCGCTCGAATGTCCCACCAAGCTCTTCTACACCGCCAAGAAGGACTACGCCAACCAGAAAAAGGACGATCCGTTTCTGTTGGCGCTGGCGGACGGCGGTTTTCAGGTGGGCGAGCTGGCCAAGCAATATTATCCGGAAGGTGTTGATATTAGGGAGTTGGACTACGACACGGCTCTTGAGAAAACCAACGAGGTCCTGGCGCGGGAAAACGTTACGATCTTCGAAGCCGCCGTGAAGGTGGATGATCTGTTCATCCGGGTCGACGTTCTGAAGAAGCAAGGCGACCGAATTTCTCTCTTCGAAGTCAAGTCGAAGTCGTGGGATCCCGATGGCGACTCAATGGAGGGTAAGAGGGTTTCGATTGTCGCGGGGTGGCGGCCGTACTTAGAAGACATCGCTTTCCAAAAATACGTCGTGCGAAAGGCGTTTCCGGCTTGGTCAGTGAAGGCATTTTTGACCCTGGTAAACAAGAACGTCGCCTGCCCCACAGACGGTTTACACCAGAAATTCAGAGTAAAAGAAGACCAACAGGGTCGTAAATACGTGGAAGTGAAGGACCTGGATGAGGAAGAGAGGGCGACGAAGATTCTTGTGGATGTCCCCGTGGACTCGTCCTGCGAAATCATCTATGCAGAGGTCCGGGGTGAACCGGATCAGGATTACGCGGCTAAGGCGAAACGCCTCTCGCAGGCCTACAAGAAGGACGAGAAAATAGCCGCGGTGGTGACTTCGGCCTGCGCTGCCTGTGAGTTTTCGGCGAGCAACGAAGATCTAAAAAGCGAACTCAAGTGCGGGAAAACCGAGTGCTGGGGCGAGGCTCTGGGTTTCAGTCCAGAGGATGTGCGCAAGCCGACTGTCCTGGACATCTGGAACTTCCGGAAGAAAGACGAACTGATCCACGCGGGAACGGTTCGCATGACGGATGTCAGTCTTGGAGATATTGCCCCAAATGCCGACGGTAAGCCCGGCCTGTCTGCAAAAGAACGCCAGTGGATACAGGTCGAGAAAACCCAGGACAACGACGACACACCGTGGCTCGATTGTGACGGCCTCAAGAGAGAGTTCGCCAGTTGGAATTTCCCTCTGCACTTTATCGATTTTGAAACGGCCGCGCCCGCGATTCCTTTTAACAAGGGGCGCTTCGCGTATGAAGGCATTGCCTTCCAGTACTCCCATCATGTGCTCGACGAGGAAGGCAAGATTGAGCACAAGGGGCAGTACATCAACACGACACCCGGGGAGTTTCCGAACTACGAGTTCATCAGGGCCTTGAAAAGGGAACTCGAGGCAGACTCGGGGGCGATCTTCATGTATGCGCCTCACGAAAATACTTATCTGAATCTTATCTATCGCCAGCTTAAGACTGATCCGGACGATATCGCTGACGGGGATGAGCTTTGTGACTTCATACGGACCGTCACCAAGTCAACCCGTGGCAGTGTCGAAACCTGGGAAGGAGATCGCAGCATGGTGGACATGCTGCAGATCGTGAAAAGATTCTATTACGACCCCCGGATGGGTGGGTCCAATTCACTCAAGGACGTGCTCCCGGCGGTCTTGAGCCGGTCCGGTTTGCTCCAGGACAAATATTCCGGTCCGGTTTACGGAGGGGACGGCGAGATTGTGAGCCTCAATTTTGAAAACCAGAGGTGGTTGAATATCAAGGGCGAAAAGGTCAGCAATCCCTACGACCTCTTGCCGAAACTCCACGAAGGGAGTTCGGACAGTACTCTGGAATTTTTGAGTGGAGAGGATGCGCTCAAGGACGGCGGCGCGGCCATGACGGCTTACGCGTGCATCCAGTACGTGGAGATGCAGGACTACGAGCGTGAGGCCATTCGAACGGCGCTGCTGAAGTATTGTGAACTCGACACGCTAGCTATGGTCATGCTGTACGAGGGGCTGAAAAATCTGGCGAAAAAGGGAGGTGAGGCGGCGTGAACCAAGTTGCCGAAGTCTTGCTAGCGCCATGCTAGCGCACCTACCGACAGGGTTCTGCGCGTCCTGAGTTGCGGGTCTGAGTGGGGCAGAGCAGAATCAGGGCATGGCTCTAATCAAGTGCTACGAATGCGAGAAGGAGATCAGCGACAAGGCACCTGCTTGTCCGCATTGTGGTGCTCCCAAGTCCACTCCGAAGCCAACGAAGACGACAACCGGGAGGGGTGACAAGAAAGACCCCGACCGTTTCAATGACTGGTCGGATGAAACCGTAACTGTCGTCAGGCCGACCAAATGAGCAAGAACGGTCAGCTAGGCCGGGGCGACAGGGTGGGTAGGTCTTGGTCATGTCGGACCCAAGAATCCACTCTAACAGGGACCGAACTTCCTGATCTCAGGGCGGTCAAGCAGGTCGGTCACGGTCCAATCACCGCACTGCTCGCCCATGTTCATTCTCCCCTTGTGCATCAGTCTGCCATTCTTGAAGTACGCCTCCATTAGTCCGTGCCGCCGACCGTCCTTGTAGGTTCCTTCTCACTCGAAGAGATGAAAGCTGTGCTCAGTCAGCATGGCTTCGAAGTGGTAGCAGTGTCCGATTTCCCGTTCCAGTAGATAGCTGGTATTTCGCCCCCAGTTACTTCGCGACATGCATTGGCGACGGTCTCTGAGACCGGGTCCCCCTATCGGTGGACCCATTCCCGTCAACCCCTCTTCCGAGGCGTGCGCGTTGCCGCGCGTGTGTTTCGTGCGCCGGTGCGCGTTTTCATGGGTAGCGACGGCATCCTCACGTCGTCGCATCATCACGACCCAAGGAGGGCAACATGAACGCCATGGAGAAGAAGCTGTCATCGGCCATCGACGAACTCATCGACGAGGTGATCAAGTCGTACCCGAACCTCACGAAGCCCTTGGCGAAGATTCAGCGGGTGCTGAGGAAAACCGGAGCACCGGGGTGTGGCAGCCATGTGCTGTCACACCCCCCGGCGCGCCCGTAGGTTTAACGCTGAGCCAGCCCACTGATGCAGACAGCCGGGCTGCGTCTCTCCCAATGGCCGGTGGCTGACGCACGTTTCACAGTACCTCACAGGGCCACATCCGGAAGTACGACGAGCGAAAAGCCAAGATCCTCGAGGCGGCGTCGCACGGTGTTTTGCCCCCCACTGAATTCGCTGCTCTGTAGCGGACCCCGGTCGGGGAACTGATGGCCGTATGCCGCACCCACGATCGCCTTCGAGTCGTAGTGCCGGGAGTTGTGTTCGAGGAAATACCGACGAGCTGGTCCGAAGCCGTACTTTTCGAGGAACGCCTCTCGGCCCAATCGATCACACTCCGCCATCGCGGCGAGTACAGCTGTACGGGACGTCAAGTCGGACAATACTCGGCCCGAGTCAAACTCCACCCGGGTCGGCGCGCCCCCCGAGACTGAATCCGGGAGCTCGAGTGACGCGGCCCCAAGTGGGTGACGGGTGCCGCCTGAACGCTTGACTGAGCCGCCTCTCGCGAGAAACTGAAGTTGCTTTCCGAATGGTAGCCCCTCCAGTGGGACGGACACGCCATGTCCCCTTCGCCGCAGGAACGGCACCACCCCTTCCCGGTACCGTTCCCCTGCAAGCACGATCACCTCCGCGTCGGCCGGTAGGACTCTTGCCAACTCGCTGTTGACCTCCTCGGCCCAGTCGCGTCTGGCTGACGCTGGCATCTTGTTCAGCGTCTGCTCGTAGGGGGCAACGACTTCGCTCGGGTCCAGCAATCCGTGCTTGGCTGAGAGGATGTACCAACGATCCGCGTTCGCCTCTGCGTACCTTCTAAGCCCAAGGAACAACGTGGACGTGTAGAGGTCGCCGGCTGGGGTGGGGACACTACGCTTTGACTTGACGCAAGACACGAGCGCTACTCGCATTGACCCTCCTCCGCGATGTTCTCAGACGCCTAACAGACTTGCGGTTCTGCTGAGCGGCTAAAGTGGTGACCGGAAGCGAAGCGCGCGACCCTGATGTCGATCGCCACAGTAGGAATCTAATGTTGAAAAGCCAGGTTGGGAGCAACCATCTGCGCTCGGACAACGGGCCAGAGTTCACGGTAAAACTGGTGCGGAGATGGCTGGCCAGGCTGCGGGTCCAGACCCTCTACATCGCGCCGGGCAGTCCGTGGGAGAACGGCTACAACGAGAGCTTCAACGGCAAACTGAGAGACGAGTTCTTGAACGGAGAGATCTTCTGCACACTGCCTGAGGCAACGGTACTCGTCGAGCAGTGGAGGCGGCTATACAATACCGTCCGACCCCATCGTGCCCACGGATGTGGCTTATTTGTCACCAACTTGCTTGCTTTAGCCATAATTCATAGTGTCTGAATGGGAGACTGCCCTTCAACTGTTGGAAAGGAGTCCGACCATGAGTTCATATTCGTGGAGAAACATGGTGGTTCTTCTCACCGCTCTCGCTCTCAGTTCTTGCAGCGAGGTGGGGACGGATCCGGGCCCGCTGGAGGTCCGAGGAGCGGTTGGGGCGGCTGCGGCTGCCGCTGCGGCAGATGCCGTCCTCGAGGACCTGTACCAGATGAGCGATGTGGTGCCACTCATGGGAGG
>CAUZVZ010000129.1:0-7698 GCA_963583605.1 Gemmatimonadales bacterium UBA6960 | reverse complement strand
CGACGCTGGTCCGCGGACTCATGGCAAGGGAGTGATGATGTCTGAGGCAGAGAAGGGCGCGAAAGATGAGGCGGAGCCGAAGAACGACGAAGGGGGGGGTGAGGGCATCAAGGGTGGAATTCGTCAGGGGCTTGGCATGCTCGCGGCGATGAAGGATGCCATTGAAGAAACCCTCAAGGAGGCGAAAGAGCGCGGAAATTTGACGCCCGAAAGAGCGAAGGACGTGATGCGGAGTACGCTGGAGAAGGCCCAGGAAAAGGCCGGAGAAGCCCGTGAAGCGCTCGATTTCGTCAAGCAGAAGGAATTCGAGGCGTTGAAGGAGCTCTTGGAGCGTCTCGATACCCGTGTCGCTGATATTGAGCAGAAGCTGGACTCCGAAGGGGGATAGTCCCCAGATTCTATGTAGCCGACGACGCGGAGGGCCCATGAACGCCTGAGGCCTCCGCCTCAGGAGGCGCCGAAGTCTTGAAAAGAAAAGACGTTGCGGCTATGTTACGCTTCGTCTGGGCCGCCTGCGGGGGCGGCGCTTTTGTAAGTGGGGGTGTTGTTCGCCCCCGCTTTTTTGTTCTCAGGGGGGTTTTTCATTGCGCCCCGGGGTGGAGGGAGGCATGGCTTCATTGAGGCCAGAGATTGAGCATGAGGCAGAGGGCCTCCTCCTGGATCTGGGGATTGATCTCGTTTCGATGAATTGGGCGGGCAGTCGCAGCAGGCCGGTCATTCGACTCCGCATTGAGCGGAGTCCGATGGGTGACCCGCCGGTGACCGTCGACGATTGCGCCCGCGTTAGTCGTGCGTTGGAGAGTTGGTTGGACGAGCATGACGAGATACCGGAACAGTATGTGCTTGAGGTCTCGTCACCGGGTATCGAGCGACCGCTGACGCGGCCGCGGGATTGGGAGCGGTTTGCGGGCAAGCCGGTGGTTGTCGAGGGCCACGGCGTGCTCGCGGAGCGCTCTCCCCGGCTTGAGGCGGAGTTGTTGGGGTTGGATCCGGAGCCTGAACCGACGGTTCGACTCCGGCTAGGAGATGGTGCAGAGGTGGGTGTGCCCCTGGCGGATATCAAGGGAGCCCACCTCCTGTTCAAGTGGAAGTGAGCGCTCAGCGCTGAGGACATTATGATCGATTCTGGCCAAATCATAGCGGCGTTCAACGACATGGCTTCTACGAAGAACCTCTCGCCCGATGAGGTGAATGACCTCTTCAGGGACGGCATCATGGCGGGATTGGCCCGGATACACGGTCCGAACGTGCAGGCCGAGGTCACCATCGACGACGCCTCCGGTGGATTGGGCATTGTGGTACTGCGCCGCGTGGTGGAAGAAGTCGAGGACCCGTCATCGGAGATCAGCCTCGAAGAGGCCCGTTGGGACGATGAGGGTTTCGAGGTCGGGGACGTGATGGAGATTCCGGTCGACTTCAAAGATTTTGGTCGAAACGCTGTGATGGCGGTGAAGCAGCGCATCGTGCAGCGAGTCCGAGAGAATGAGCGCGACCGAATTCGGGACGAGTACGCCGATCGTGTGGGCGAACTCTTGTCCGGCGAGGTCCAGCAGATTGAGAGAGGCAAGATCGTTGTGATGCTCAACCGCTCCCCGGATGCCGACGCCGTCATTCCGTGGAAGGAGCAGAATCCTCGCGAGCGGTTCAGGCAAGGCGATCCCATCCGGTGCGTCCTCAAGAAAGTAGAAGAGACGCCCAAGGGACCCCGCCTGGTTCTGTCGAGAGCAGCTCCGGCCTTCGTGGGTGCGCTTTTCTATCTCGAAGTGCCGGAAATCCATCAGGGCATTGTCGACATCAAGGAAATCGCGCGCGAAGTCGGTGGGAGAACCAAGATCGCCGTCTACAGCCGTGATGAATCGATCGATCCGGTTGGCGCCTGCGTAGGTTTGCGGGGATCCAGGGTCCAGGCTGTGGTTCAGGAGTTGGGTGGAGAGCGCATCGACATCGTTCCCTGGCACGCCGAGCCGGAAATTTTTGCGCGGCGGGCCCTTGCGCCTGCTCGCGTCTCGAAAGTGATGAGCGATCAGAAGAGCCAGGTGATCACAGCGATCGTAGGCGAGGATCAGCTGTCCTTGGCCATCGGCCGAAACGGGCAGAATGTAAGGCTCGCTTCGCAACTCATCGGATGGCAGATCGATCTGTACGGTTCCAGGGAGTGGCTGGAGCTCGGCGCCGATTTGTCCCTGTTCAAGCGGGAGTCGGATGACGATACCTATGAGACATCCGACTTTGCGCTCTCTGAACTGGATCTGACGCCTGAGACTCTGGTAGCCCTGGAGGGTGCTGGATATAGTACTTTTTTACAGATTATTGAATTCGAGCGTGATGCGTTTCTAGCGATCGAAGGCCTCGGAGATACGGAGGCCGACCAGTTGCTCAAGCTGATCGATCAGTTGACGGTCGTCGCCGATTACGAGACCGAGGCGGAGGCTGCCGTTGAGGTAGCGGATACTGTTGAAGCGGCAAATACCGCCGAAGTGGAAGATACCGTTGAAGCGGCAGATACCGCTGAGCTAGAAGATGTCGCTGAGCTGGAGGATGCCGCTAAAGTGGACCGGATCGAGGAAGTTGCGGAGGCTGAGGCTGACGCCGACGTCGGGGAGGTAGATGTCGAGGAAGCTGCCGCCCAAGAAGACGAGAATGAGGCTCATGCGTGACTCTTTGGCCCTTCTCGGGATGGCTCGACGTGCGGGTGCGCTCGCGTATGGGACCGGATCGACGAAGCGCGCGCTCAAGGAGGGCCGTGCTCGGTTGATTCTGTTCGCGCAGGACGCCTCCGAGACGCAACGAGACAAGGTGATGAAGCTTCTTCGACACGGGACGACACCTCGTGCGACCCTCGGGACGCGTGAGGCGCTGGGCTTGGCCGTGGGATCGCCGCCGGTTTCCGCGGTAGCCGTCACGGATAGCGAGTTCGCCAAGGAGTTGGTGGCCCAGCTCGTTGTAGAGCCGGAAGTGCCAGTCGAAAACGGGACGCGGAGGTAAACGAAGCGGATGCGGGTTACAGAATTAGCCACCGACCTCAGGGTTTCCCCGAGCGTATTGCTGAGCCTCCTGCGCTTACTGCGGATTTCCGTGAAGGATGAGGAAGCTCCGATCGGTGAGGGCGATGTCGCTCTCATTCTCGCTCGTCTAGAGCGTGAACGGCGGAGTGGGCACGATTCCACGTCGGATGCGATTGAGGCAGTCATCGTCGACGCCAAGCCGTCCGCCGGAAAGCGCCGCCGCCGTCGTAAGAGCGAACTACCTCCCGAGCCTGAAGCCGCTGAGGTAGTCGACTCGGCCGAAGAGGTCGAAGTGGCAGCAAGCGCCGCCGACGTCGAGGAGGAGGTCGCTGAGGCGTTGGAGCCGGAGCCGGTGGCCGCGGAGGTAGAGGACCAGGCTGCCCCAGACCTCGATATCGAAGCTGGCGTCTCCGCCGATACGGAGGAGCCCGCCATCGATGTGGAGCCTGAAGCGCAGGCGGAAGAAGAGGCGGAAGCCGTCGTGCCCGTTGCCGTATCTCTTGAACCCGATCCCAAAGCAGGGCCGCGTAAACGCCCGGAGCCGGCACGGCAGGCCGCGCCTGAGGGACCAGTCCGAGTGATTCGCCGTCCCAAGCCGACGGCTTCCCCTGCCTCTGGGACGTCTGGGCAGACGGACGGACCCGGACAGGTTCGCGTCCAGGCCGAGGGGTACACGTCCGATGGCCAGCGGAGCCAACGGCAGAAGAAGGGCAAGAAGCGCCAACGCGTGGATCAGAGCGCCGTCCAGGAGAACATCCAACGGGTGATGGCGCAGCTCAAAGGCGGAGGGAAGAAGCGTCGCCGGAAGGGTTCGACGCCGTCCAAGGAGGAGCGCGAGGTTGCGGAGGAGGAGGCTCGCCAGGAGGAGGAGCGCGAGGCGAAGATCGTCCGGGTGAACGAGTTCCTGACCGTATCGGAGTTGTCCGACCTAATCGAGGTGTCCTCTATGGAGATCATCGGGTCCGCGTTCAAGAACCTGGGGCTCATGGTGACCATCAATCAGCGCCTCGACTTTCCCCAGATCGAACTGCTTCTCGACGAGTTCGGATGCACGGCGATTCGCGAGGAGGAATACGGCCATCATGCGGATGCGGTCGAAGAGGTGGAAGCTGAGGCCGATCTGAAACCCCGCTCGCCTGTCGTGACCGTGATGGGACACGTCGACCACGGAAAAACGCTCTTCCTGGATTCGATCCGGAAGTCCAATGTCGTGGCCGGCGAGTCGGGCGGTATCACGCAACACATCGGAGCGTATCACGTCGATTGGGGTCACGGTCGTACGATCACGTTCCTGGATACGCCGGGTCACTCCGCTTTCACGGCGATGCGGGCGCGAGGCGCTGAGATTACCGACATCGTGATTCTGGTGGTGGCCGCGGACGACTCGGTCATGCCACAGACCAAGGAAGCGATCAGCCACGCTCGCAACGCGGGCGTACCGATCATCGTTGCAGTAAACAAGTGCGACCTCCCCGCGGCCGATCCGCTCAAGGTAAAGCAGGAGCTTCTTCAGCAGGATATCCAGGTCGAGGAGTTCGGTGGAGACGTATTGAGCGCCGATATCTCAGCTAAAACCGGGGACGGAATCGACGAGCTGCTCGAAAAGGTTCTGCTCCAGGCTGAGTTGTTGGAACTGAAGGCGAACCCCGACCGACCGGCCATGGGAACGGTGATCGAGTCTCAGTTGGATGTAGGAAAGGGCTCAGTTGTCTCAGTCCTGATCACGAAGGGCACGCTTCGCGTTGGGGATGCCTTCGTCGTCGGTAACTTCGAGGGCAAAGTGCGTGCGATGTTGGACGAGCGCGGTCATCAGCTCAAGGAGGCAGGGCCGGGAATTCCGGTGCAGATTCTCGGAACGACCGGTGTTCCTCAGGCCGGAGACACGTTCCAAGTCATGACCGCCGAAAAGGCGAGCGAGATCGCTGAGAGCCGGATGCGCCTGAATCGGGATAAGCAGCTTCGAATCAAGGAGCGTGGGGTCAAACTTGGCGACTTCTCTGGCATGCTGGCTGAAGGGACGGCGGACACTCTACCGCTCATCATCAAGGCGGACGTGGACGGCTCCGTGCAGGCGTTCTCTGACGCCTTGGAGCACCTCGGGACCAACGAGGTTCAAGTCCAGATCGTTCACGGCGCGGTGGGTGCGATCAACGAGGAGGACGTGTTGCTTGCGGGCACTTCCGGCGCCGTCATTCTCGGGTTCCGTGTCCGTCCGAACACAAACGCACGTAAGAACGCCGAGCGAGACGGCGTCGAGATCCGCGTCTACGACGTGATCTACGAGGGTGTCGACGAAATTCGATCCGTGCTCGAGGGAATGCTGTCTCCTGAGCGCAAGGAGAAGGTCACCGGATCCGCGGAGGTTCGCGAGGTCTTCAAGATCACGAAGGTCGGCACGATCGCCGGCAGCGAGGTAGTCGACGGCGTCGTCGACCGGAAGTCGGGCGTGCGGCTGATTCGGGACGGCATCGTGATCTACGAAGGGGAGGTTTCTTCGTTGAAGCGCTTCAAGGATGACGTAAAAGAGGTTCGTGAGGGCCTCGAGTGTGGTATCGGCATCGCCAACTTCAACGATATCAAGGTTGGCGATGTCATAGAGAGCTTCACCGTCGAAGAGGTGGCGCGGACGCTCGCAGGGGCGACCGTTTAGGGAGACGGTGTGCTGGTTGCAGGGTGCTCCTGGGATCTCTCGCTTCCGGAGTGTAGCTCGCTCAAGGACAAGCGGAGGGTCGTCAAGTCACTGAGGGATCGAATCCGGGGACGATTCAACGTATCCGTCGCCGAAACGGCCTACCAAGACGTGTGGACCCGTGCCCAACTTTCGGTCGTGCTCGTAACCGCAGACGGCGCCTCAGCCGACTCCGTTCTCGACAAGTTGGATCACTTCATCGAGCGTGAGCACCGGGTGGTGATCATCTCCGCCCGCAAGGCGCGTTATTGATCTCTCCATGTGCCCGATCACCCTTCTAATGGTCGTGAACCACTACACGCATCATGGCTAAACCGAATCGACGACTCGAACGCTTGAACGAACAGTTCCGTCGGGAAATTACGGCGATACTACGCCGAGCCGTGCGTGACCCGCGGGTGGGGGACGTGGGCGTGAACTCAGTTGAAGTGACGTCGGATCTGTGGCTTGCCCGTGTCTATGTGCGCGTGGGGGGTGGAGATCAGGAGCGGGCTGAGGCACTTCAGGGCCTCGCCGCGGCTGCGAATTTCATTCGACGAGAGCTCGCTGGCGTGCTGCATATCCGCCGAACCCCGGAGTTGCGTTTCTTGGAGGACAAGACGCTCGCTCAGGCCACCCGCATCGAGGAAATTCTGAAAGGACTCGATGGGGAGGGAGCCAAGGAGGATGACGGAACCGCGGATGCGGAGGATTCTGCTGCGGGCGGCGTAAGGGAGTCGGGTGACGGCTGATGGGGCGGGGGCGGGCGTGCCCGAGAGCGGTGGAGCCCTTCTCGTGGACAAGCCCGTGGGACCGACGTCGCACGACGCGGTGAGTTGGGCTCGGAGGTCGCTGGGCGTACGAAGAATCGGCCACACGGGGACGCTGGATCCCCTCGCTTCCGGACTCCTGGTCTTGCTCGTAGGCCCCGCGACACGGCTTTCTGAGTACCTGTCCACGCTTCCCAAGAAATATAAAGCCCGTGCTCATCTGGGGATCAGCACGGACACGCATGACAGTGAGGGCACAACCGTGAAAGTCCACGACTCCGGGGTGGAGCCCACCCGAGAACAGATTGAAGCAGAGTTGGCCACCTTCGCGGGACGTGGTCAACAGGTCCCTCCGCAGTTCTCGGCGAAGAAGTCAGGAGGGGAGAGGATGTACAAGAAGGCTCGCAGGGGCGATATCGTTCAGCTCCCGCCCGTCGATGTGGAAATCTTCGAGATTTGGATGACCGACTATGCGCCCCCTGAAATCGGATTCACGATGACTTGCTCGAGCGGTACTTATGTCCGCGCGGTGGCGAGAGATCTTGGTGATCGGTTGGGGGTGGGGGCTCATCTCACGGCGCTTCGCCGAACAGCCGTCGGGGCGTTTTCCGTGGATCGTGCGGTGTCCGGTGACGTCCTCCGAGAAGGCCTGGCCCTGGATCCGACCCATTGGGTCGAGCCGGCCGCCGCCGTGGGTCACTTGACGACGATTCGTGTGGAAGCGGACGCCGCTCAATGCCTTCGTCAGGGAGGAGCGGTCCCATGGCCCGAAGAGGTCGGGCAGGGCACTGGAGGACCCATCGCCGTGACGGATGAGGCGGGCCTGGTCGGGATCGCTGAGATCCGGAACGGACGTTTGGCGCCGAAGAAGATCCTCACGAGACTTGAAGACCGTTGACCGCCCGATGAGAGTTTACTCGATCGACCCGACACTTCCGTCCGGCCTCCCCAAGGATGACCGAAAAGCGGTGGTCACGATCGGGACGTTCGATGGTGTGCATCGGGGCCACTGGGAGGTGCTCTCAGAGATTCGGCGTAGGGCCAAGGCGGTAGACGGTAGGAGCGTCTTGGTGACGTTCCACCCTCATCCCCTCAAGATCATTCGTCCGGAGGTGGCTCCGCTGATGCTGACCACTCCGACGGAGAAGAAAGAAATTCTGGCGGAATCCGGTCTCGACTATGCGGTCTTCCTCACGTTTTCGCCGATGCTGGCCGCATACAGCCCCCGCCGCTTCGTCGAGGAGATTTTGGTGGA
>CAUZVZ010000128.1:0-7722 GCA_963583605.1 Gemmatimonadales bacterium UBA6960 | reverse complement strand
GCGTCCAGATTCTCCGGTGACAGAAGCTCGGCCATTCGGTCGAGGACGATCTGCCCCTTCTCGCCCAGAGACTCAGTATCGTCCAGCAACCCCTTCACGGCTGTGCCCGGCAGGTTGCCCCCTCGGCCGATCGTGCCCGGACCGGAACCTGGCAGAATTTCCACGGTCCTGGGAGCCATCAGTCCCGGCTGCACAAGTTGAGTGGTCGAACCGCCGGGGATGGGCCACTGCCCGTCCACCTCGAGGACGATGATCACGTTGTCCGCCTGCCCCCCCAACTCGAAGCCACTAACCCTTCCGATGGTTACTCCACGCATCTGGACGGGATCACCGGAGCGGAGTCCCATCGCATTATCGACTGTCGTCGTGACCGTGTACCGGCCCCGGAACATCGCGGGGTCGGTGAGGAGAAAGAGCAGATAGAGAGTGGCGATCAGACCGGCGATCGCAAACGCTCCGATGCGGACTTGCCGCTTCCCGGGCTGCTCAGGAACCCACTCCTCCACCTGTCCGGCTGAAGAACCTTGAGTCTCGCTTACCGTCAATGGATACTCCTATTCCCCGAAATGGCGCTCAACTGATTTCCAAGGTGTCGAGTGCGTCTTGGGCCGCTGCACGGTCCCCGAATGCGGTCACCACAGGATCGCTGCTCATTCGAAACTCCTCCGGCGATCCGCAAAAACGGAGGTGACCCCCCTCGAGCATCGCGACCCGATCACACATATCGAGACCGCCTTCGATATCGTGTGTAACCAAGAGAGACGTCACCTTCAATTCGTCCGACAGCTGTTTGATGAGTCGTTCGATCGCGGCCGTGTTCACCGGATCGAGCCCGGTAATCGGCTCGTCCCACAGCAAGATCTCCGGATGTCCGGCGACGGCTCTTGCGATGCCCACACGCTTCTTCATCCCACCCGACAATTCGGACGGAAGCATGCCGAGCACCTGTTGCGGTTCCAGGTTGACGAGCTCCAACACCTCCCACGCGCGGTGTGCCACCTCCTTCTGGCTCATCCCCTTCAGAATCGTTTCCGGAATCCCGATTTCTACATTTTCGTAGACGTTGAGCGAGTCGAACAGCGCGGCGTATTGAAAGACGTATCCAACCTTTCGCCGGATTCGCTCGAGCACATCCCGTCCTCCGAAGTAGACCGATTCGCCCGCGACAGTCACGTCTCCCCGATCCGGTGTGACGAGAGCGATCGTCGTTTTGAGGAGCACACTCTTGCCGGTACCAGAAGGACCGAACAAGGCGAACATCTCCCCCCGCTCCACCGACAGTGTCACACCTGAGAGGACCGGCGCGTCGAACGCCTTGTACACGTTCTGATATTCGATAACCGCCCCGGACCCGTTTCCGGAAACAGACATGTGCAGCCTAGTTGAGGAAAAGAGGTGGGAACAAGGCGTCGAGGACGAGAATGGTCAGCGTCATGAATACCACCGAGTGTGTCGTCGTTCTCCCGACCCCCTCGGCACCACCCGTGGTTCGGAGGCCCATATGGACGGCGATGACCGGTATCGCCGCTCCAAACACGAGGGCTTTCATGAGTGAATAAAACATGTCGTAGCTATGCCAGAATAAGCGAGCACCATAGAAAAAGGTTTCGGAGCCGAGTCCAAGGGTCCACTGGGCGGAAATCATCCCTGTGGTGATGCCGACGAGGTTGGCGAGGGACACCAGCAGGGGCATTGAGACGATCATCGCCAGTACTCGAGGGGCAGCGAGAACTTCAATCGGATCCCGACCTACCGATTCAAGCGCATCCACCTGTTCGGACACTTTCATCGTACCGAGCTCAGCGGTGATCCGGGCGCCGACCCTGCCGATCATCACAATCGCTGTGAGGACCGGCCCCATCTCCAGAATGACGCTCTCGACAACAACAGATCCCATGACATAGAGCGGGATCTGACTCTGCATCTGGTAACCGCCTTGCTGGCTCGTCACGACGCCGATGAGCGCCGCCGCGATCAAGACGATCATTATGCTTTGGATACCGATGATGTGGAGCTGTCGGAGGATATCTCTGCGAGTCACCCGAAGTCGCACGCATGCGACCCCCATGTGCCACACCAGAAGAGCAATCTGTCCGGCGTGTTCGGCAACCAAGCTGAACCAGCGCCCGACGGCGGCGAAAGCCCGGTTCGCGAGATCTGACGGGCCCAAGGCCGATAAGGATTGGCGGCTCACGTGCTCCGATCGTCAAAAAAGAGGCGATATCTGCAAAAAGTGGGGCGCCGAAGCTTCGACCTTTCTTCGTCCAAAATCAAGGAGTTTCGGCTCCCCATTCTACGTTTCGCAAGTCTTGAGCCACTCGCGATCCTAGCCTCCACGCGTTGTGCTCGTCACCGTATCCGCCTTCATTAAGAGCGCGACAGCGCGCGACGCTCATGATTGCCATACTCTAGAGGCGTGGACCACCATTGCGTAGAGGGAAGGAACCATGACAGCGATCAAGAAGTTGGACCGGACCAGCCGCCTGGCATCTATTCTTACGATTCTCGTCGCCGGAGCTTCCTGCTCAGTGGACGCACCACCCGCAGAGTCCGACGATGACCTGCCCGCGGCGATCCTCGGCATGGCTGGGCCATTGCGCGGCCAATCCGTCACCTACCTCGCCGGCGATGAGCCTACGGTCGGATACTTGGCCGTCCCCGAGGGGGCGGGCCCCTTCCCCTCCTTGATCTTGATTCATGAATGGAATGGCCTGGTGGACCGAGTCCGCGAAGTGGCCGACGCCATGGCCGCAGAGGGTTACGTCACCCTGGCCGCCGATCTCTACTCGGGACGGACCGGGTCCACTCCCGCAGAGAACGGGGCCTTGATGACAGAGCACTTGGAGAACCCCGACAAGCTGATCGCCAATCTCGATGCCGCTGCACAATTCCTGCGGAAGCGGGACGACGTTACCGGGCGTGTCGGAACCCTGGGATGGTGCTTCGGAGGTGGCGTGGCGCTCAGTTATGCCCTCAGTGGTGAGGCGCACGACGCAACGGCCATCTTCTACGGAAATCTCGTCACCGATCCGGCGATCCTCGCCTCGATCGATCACGAGGTGTACGGAAGTTTCGCTGAGATGGACACCGGCATTCCGGCCGAAACCGTGAACGAGTTCGTTTCAGCGCTCCGGGCCGCCGGAGTCGAGAACGACGTCCACATTTACGACGAGGTGAGCCACGGATTTTGGCTCCGCATCGACGGAGACCCGGAACTCCGGACCGAGCCTGGGCTCGACGCCTGGCAGCGACTGAAGGGCTACCTCACACGGACCCTCAGCGACTGACGTCCGCGCCTACCCGCTCTCGCCGGAGCGGCAGAAGGGGCACGGAATCGCCGGGAGCGACCCTCCAGTCCTCGTACCGCTGGTAGCTTTGCAGGTAGCCACCAGCAGGGATCTCGCGCCAAACGACCGCCTCGGCGGGAAGGAGATGGCTCAGCACCGCGCGGGACAGGATGGGCCTGAAGAAGGCGCGCCCTCCCGCGTGCTCCACGGGCTCAGGGGTCTGGAAGAGCCAATCGACAGCGGCGAAGGTCGTATCTCGCGCTATCGTGATCGTGCCTTTGATGGAAGGCTTGTCCGTGTCCTTGGGGCAGTACGCGAGCAACCAGCCGTCCGGGTTCTCGTCGTCGATGACGAAGCGATGGCGCTCACCGAAGACATCGTCGGCGAAGTGGGGAGCGAAGTCGGCTTCGAGGGGCGGATACACCCACGAGTCGTAAGGCGCCGCCCCGTCCATACGCCGAACCGAGAACGCGTATCCGTCCCTATCGATGCGTCGGGTCCAATTGAAGCGCAGCAGGGACGACGATCCCCTCTGGCTCAAGTTGAGCGAAGGAAGCTTCAGCGCCCCCAGCTCGGAGAGGGGAACGATGGTGTCTGCCTCGGCCAGGTAGGTCGCGACGCCGAGCGTATCCATCAGCCCGTCATAGCGGAATCGGGCGTACTGCCAGAGTGCCCTTCCCCGTGCGTCCTCCCTGCCCATCTCGCAGGTCGCTTCTTCCATCGTCACGACGAGCCCCTCGACCGCCAAGGGGGCCTCCGCCAACTCGATCTCGTACGTACCCAACCCGCCCTCGACCGTCACTTCCATCACGTCGAACCCGAGGGCACTGACACGGAGCATGACGGCATTGAAGGTGATCGCCGAAGGAAAAGAGAACTCCCCCGAGTCGTCGGTCAGCGTGGCCCCGGCCCGCCGGTCCACAGTCCAGACTTCGACAGAGGCGCTCGCGACGGGAAGCCCGCCGGCTCTGGTGACCACGCCACGGATTTGGGCCAAGGCGGAACTGGCGAAGAAGCATTGGGCTGCGAACGCGAGCGCGACTCCTCTTCGACCTGCTGCCCGCACTACAAACGTGTCAACCAGAAACGTGTTAACCAACTGAACTCCTCAACCGGTGCCATGGACTCGTTTCGAACGCTCCGTACCGTCCTGATCACGAATGCTCGTGGAACGTTTCCTCACTTAATAGCGGCTTGCCCTCCGGCAGGTTCCGCCGAGGAGAGGGATGGGAACGGAAGATTTCCGTGCAGTTCGCGAACCTGGTGTCCTGTCCCGGTCAGAAGATCGGGTCGTTGTCTGCCGACCCGTAGAAGATCCCGTTGAAAAGAAGCGGGAAAGCCGCATGAGACTGGGATCGGAATGTGATCCTGGGCGTAAAGAGGAAGAGCTCTCCTTCGCCTAACTCCGCTTCGATCAGAGCCGTTCCGCCCTGCATGCGTTCCTGACCCCACGCCCAACCGCTCCGAAGCGGTCGGTCGGTATCGAACCAGCCGAGCCGCTTTACACCCAGGGACTCAGCCCCCGGGCCCAGATCGAAGAGCGGGCTGTGGCTGATCATCACGTCGAGGCGATCCTCCAATCCATGTGTCAGCGGACTGCCGGACTCGATCTTGAGCGAGTGGACCGATCCGGGCGTGTAATATTGGTCGCCGGTGAGGGAACGACCATTGTCCACGAGATGGTCACTCAGCGGAAGTCCTGCGTAAAACCCCAACCACGACGAAGTCCCCACCGCGATCACGGTCCCTCCGTCTCTAGCAAAGTCGAGGATCTCCGGCACGCCCCGCGCCGCCGTGAGGGATCCGATCCGGTCGCGATATTCCGACGGCACCCGACTCGCGTCGGAGGGAAAGCCATAATCGCGTCCGCCGGTGGGTGAAGGCACCGCCCCATCCTCAAGAATCAGCACGTCGAAGCGACTGCGGAGATCGCCTGCGGCGATCTCCGCAGAAAATACGACCTCGAAGTCGAACCCAAAATCCTCCAAAATCTTGCGTGTCCAGCCGGACGACATCGACCCTCCATACTGGTCCCAGAGCGCGACCCTCGGACGGCGAAGCCGAAGCGCCTGCCCCGGCGGGGCCGCCACCGCGTGGAAGTCCACGCCGATTTCCGCGGCGAGCGCCTCCAATGCGGATCGATCCACTTGGTTGGCGGCCACGTAAAACGCTCCCTCCGGTAGATCCACACCCACGGGGGGGTCCAACAGCCAAGCCACTTGCCGCCCGTCCGCGAGAAGCCGGTTCACAGCGAGGAACGCGTTGTTGTTGCGATGATCGAATACGTACCCGTCTGCGCCCGATCCCGTGACGGATCCGGCCGAGATTTCAGCCAGTCCCTCAATCAGTTCGAATGGGCCCTCGAAACCATCCAGAATCCGGTCGAACTCCACGCCCATCTGAAAAGCCAAGGTCCAGCCCGCATTGTCGTACGGGGCGATAGGCGGTCCCCCCGGATACGCGAAATCGTTGGGATGCTGCTGAGGCTCGAACATATCCATGACGTGGGGACGAAACGCCTGGTCGGTCTTCACGACATAGGACCCCGCCGGATAGCTGTCGCCGCCCACAGAGAACTCCGTGGTCGCCCGGTGCACCTTGACGCCGTTCTTCAGGAACGTGTTGACGAACTTCGTCGCCGTGGAGAAGTCGGCCTGATCCGAGGGGATGATGAATCCACGGGGGTCGCGGTTCTGCGGAGCCTGAAGGAGCCTCCGATAGTCGGCCGCCGTGCCCGCCCTGCTCGCACCCAATGCGGCGGCCGCCGCTTCCGTTTCGGACGGCAGGACAGTCCACCAGTCCTTGCTCCCCCGCTCGATCGAGTTCATCCCCATTCGCCAGATGTTGAACAGCAGGTGATCCCGGTTTCGGGCGGCGTAGTCCAAGACGGCCCAATTGGCGGTTTGGGAATATTCGATGGACTGCCTGAAGTGCCACTCGCCCGGCTCCACGGGCAGGGGCAGGTTTCCCTGCGGCAGCTGCCGCTCCGGGCGAAACGGGATCTGGACCGGAGTCGGATTGCCGATGGCCTCGGTGAGCAAACCGATCATGTTCTTGAAGTAGGGCGTCGTGCGGAGGCCACCGTTCCACCACGTGGAGTACGGACCCCCGGAACGCATGGTCGTGCCTCCCTTGCCCTCCAACACGAAGCGCCCGTGCATCGCGGCCCCGATCGCGTCAATGCCGGTCAAGATGAGCGGATCGAAGTTGGGGTTGGGCGGATCCCTGAAGGGAGGCGCATACATCACGGTGCCTGAGGGACCGGACTGGTGGTGGTTGTAGACGATCTGAGGAAACCACTCGTGGAACAACACCCGGTTGATGTTGGTCGTCTCAGCCAGAGCAGACATGTAGAAGTCGCGGTTGTTGTCGTGACCCGCGTACTTCTGGTACGCGACTGGGAGGTCTCGCGTACTGCGGCGCAGGGGGTCGGACTCCCGCATATACCAGTCGGAAACCAACTCCATGCCGTCCGGATTGACCTGAACGGCCAACAGGATGACCTCGTCGAGGATGCGCAGGGTCTCCGGGTCGGAGCGGCTGACCATACGGTATACGAGCTCGATGAGTTGCTGCGCGCCCAGGACCTCGGACGCGTGTAAACCACCGTCGATCCAGATGACGGCCTTGCCTTCTTCCGCCAACCGCCGGGCCTCGTTCTCCGACACACCATCGGCCGTGGCCAATCGCGCCGAAATCTCGCGATAGCGCTCGAGGTTGGCCCGGTTCGGGGGCGAAGTGATCACGGCCATGACCTGGGGACGCCCCTCCTCAGTGAATCCGATGTCCTCCACCGTCATCCGGTCAGACTCTCCGGCGAGCTTCTGGAAGTACTCGTACAGCTCCGTGTAATTGACGAGCACGTAATCGGCACCGATCTCGTGCCCAAACTGCTGCTCGGGGGTGGTTACTTGCTGAGCGGACGCAGCGACGCTCAGTGCCGTGGCGAAGAGCAGGCCAAACGCGAAAGCGACGGTCAAGCGAACACGCATGAGAATCATCCCCTTAGTATGCCTGTGGGCACATCCGACTAGGAGGCCCGAGCCAACATGGTCTATGTTGCCTCCATCGGAAACCGCGCCTGATCCCAACAACTGGGTTCTGAAAATCGGAAACTGCACCCTGACTCCATCAACGGCCTTCTAGACCTTGGCACACACCGTTGAACGTGTGTTCCTCGGGTGGGACCGACCCGCGCTGCCTGCGGCCGCGGCCCACCTCATTGAGCACTACATCGAAGGGCCCGTGGCCGACCTCCGGTCCGCCACCATCGTCCTTCCGGGGCGGCGTGCCCTCCGTCGCGTCATCGAGCTCCTCTTGGACGAGGTCGACGCCCGGGACGCGACGCTGATTCCACCTCGAGCCACGACCGCGGGGAACCTCCCTGAGTTGCTCCACTCCAGCACGAAGCCTCTCACGGATGATGTAACCTCTC
>CAUZVZ010000127.1:0-7766 GCA_963583605.1 Gemmatimonadales bacterium UBA6960 | reverse complement strand
TCATGCGCGATGGACGATGCCGCGATGGACGATGCCGCGATGGACGATGCCGCGACGGCGTCTTCCATGGCCAGAGTGCCATCCGACGCGTCGGGACCCGGAGTGCCGGAAGGCGTAGCACAGTTCGCGGTCGACCCGTTCTGGCCCCAGCCCCTTCCCAACAACTGGATCATCGGGCAGGTCGCTGGCACCTCCGTCGACAGCAACGACAACGTGTGGATCATCCACAGACCGTTCACGGTGCAGGGTACGAACGCTGGCTCGACGCCGCCGATGTCCCAACGCGACCAGGCGTGGGGAAGCGATCCGGTCCAATCGCTCTGCTGCACGACGGCGCCGTCTGTGTTGGCCTTCAACCCTGCGGGCGAAGTTATCCAAGCGTGGGGCGGTGGCGGTGGCGACGACCCCAACGGGGAATACGAGTGGTTCAATAGTGAGCACGGAATCCACGTGGACTACCAGGGATTCGTGTGGGTCGCCGGGAACGGCGGTGACGACCATCACATGATGAAGTTCACACAGGACGGTGACCACATACTCACCATCGGTGGCGTAGGTGTGAGCCAGGGTAGCAACGACACGGAATCGGTGAACCGGGTCGCCACCATGGAGGTGGATCCCTTGACCGACGAGCTCTACGTGGCGGATGGTTACGGTAATCGCCGGCTGGCGATCTTCGACGCGAATACCGGGGAGTACATACGGCACTGGGGAGCCTACGGTGAGGTTCCGGTGGACGAGGACCCGGGCCCGTGGGATCCGAACGCTCCGCCAAGCCGTACATGGCGTCAGCCTGTCCACGGACTGGCCATCTCCACCGACCGGAGGGTCTACGTGAGCGACCGTCCCAGCAACCGCTTCCAGGTCTTCGATACGGACGGGACCTACATCATGGAGAGCGTTCTCGCTCCGCAGACGTACGGCCCCGGATCCACGTGGGGCGCCGAGTTCGACCCACTCGACACTGAGCAACGCTTCCTCTACGTGCCCGACGGCACCAACAACAAGGTGTGGGCCCTGGATAGAGCGACCCTCGAGCCGGTCTACTCTTGGGGTACGGGCGGAAAACAACCGGGCAATTTCGATTGGCTCCACTACATGGACTTCGATTCCCAGGGGAATCTCTACACGGGTGAAGTGCAGACTGGGCACCGGATCCAGAAGTTCGTGCGCCTGAACGGCAACTAGGAGCCCTAGAGGTCGCTACGGCTCAGACGGCGGATTTTCGGCGGCGGGATCTTCGACTGGAGGATGTCAGCCTCCAGGCAACGAAATCCCCCCGTCGGCGTCTGCCCAAAGTTTGAGGTACGTCGCGCGGGCTTCGGCTGCCTCCTCGGCCCGACCCGCGGCATCGAGCACCTGGGCCGCCAGGTACCGGGTAGGAGCGAGGTAATACACGGCACCGGGGGTCGCGATGAAGGTGTCTTTGAGCCATCGAAGCGCTTCGTCGTTCTCTCCGGCCTGCTGGAGGGCCGAAGCCCGCACCCACCTGGCGTGCTCCTGTCCGAAAGCCGGGTTATCCCAGGGGACGGCAGGGACCTGCCCGCTCAGGGGCTCGAAGGCGCGGAGAACGTCCGCGGGACTGCTCCTCTGCCGGCAAGCGACGTCCGCCCGAACCGTCGTCGCCAGATCTCCGGGCACCGCGGTCGCGGCAACGTCGGCGAGTTCCTCGATCGCATCCGCGTACTCCAGAGCCGCGGTCACGTCGCCCAACTTCGAGGACAGCAAGCCCATGACATATAGTCGGGCATGCCGATCATAGGCGCGTTCGGGCGGCGATCCCGGCTCCGGTACCGGCGGCTCCCAGCGCTGCAGCTCCCCCATCGTACTCGCCTGATAGTCACGTGGGATCGAAAGGAAAGGGAGTCTCGCCAGGACGGCTCTTGACACGCGCGCCTGCGTCGGCGCCCACATCGAGCTCCACGGCGGCGGCTCGCCACTTTCCCTGACCCACGAGGACCCGCGCGAGGTTGAGGTGCCCCGCGATCCGGATGGGATCGACGTTCTCCGACCGAGTGTGGCCTCGGGCCACTCTTTCCGCCATGGAGAAATCTCCGCCCCATTCGGAGACACGCACAGGATAGGCCAAGTTGAACGGAACCGGCCGTCTGTCGAAGCGAGTGAAAAGCGCCTCGGCCATCTCTTCGTCACCGCACATGACAGCGTTGATGAAGTCATTGTGAGTGAGCCCCCCCCCGCCACGCGCCGCCTTGAGCATCGAGTTAAGGCTGTCTGGGGCCACGTAGTCATGCTCGCTCCCGACGAGCCATAAGAGCGGTCATATAGGGCACGGGAAGCCGGAATCCGCTCTCAGCACTTCCTCGAATACGGCCCGAGCCGCCATCGGCGAGCGCCCGCGGGCCGGGTTGAGTCGGAGGAGCGTTTGCGCAAGAAAGAAACGCGCTTCGACATCGCTGGGCCGCTCCACGAGCATTGCGTTGAAAGCCGCCTCGGCGCGGTCGCCCTCTCGGAACGCTTCGTACGCATCGAGGAAGTCGTGGTCGCGCTCATCGAGTCGGTCGGCGAGCGCACGGGCCCTCGGAAGAGCATTCGGTGCCGATCCCACGAGGTGCGCGAAGTCCCCGTCCGTCTCCATGAGAGCGGCGACGACCGCCGCCCGGAGATGCGCCAGCGCGAACGTTTCGTCTGCCTCGGTTGCCGACTGGAACGCCTCGAGCGCCAGATCGTGCCGGGACCTCCGCATCGCTTGCTCACCCCACAGGAAGTTCTCCCAAGCTACCCGGAACTCGGTGCCCCGGAACTCGGACCGCACGAGGCGGGCACTGGCTCGCCCGAACTGAGCGAAAACCATATCGACGGCGAACTCGTCGATATGGTCGAACACGTCGACGGCGTCACCCCCGGCCTCGGCGAGGGCCAGCGGCTCCGCTGGAGACTCGACGTCGAAGAGCGACGCCTGGAGGCGGATCTCTCCCCCGCTCCACGTGACTACGGGAAGTATGAAGAGACTCCAGCCACGCTCAGCTGCGATGGCGAGCGCAGCCGCGACATCGACCACCCCACCCGGCACCTGCAGGCGAGCGGCTTTGATGACTGTCCCTGGATCGACGATCTGAACGTCGGAAAGCACCGCCAGCTTGCCACGCAGCAGGTCTACGATTTCCTCCTGCAGCACCATGTCGGCGCGCCCTCGCACCGTGGTGGGGAAAATAGCCAGTTGCTGTACGGGACTCCCTGCCGAAAGCTGTGGGGGGGCGGCGGGCATCACGATTCTCACGGCCGTGACCAAGCCCAGTGCGGCGAACGCCAGCACGCCGCCGATGAGCACATTCCGCCACGCGAAAAAGCGGCGCACTCCGGTTTGGGGAACGGCAACACGCTTGTGGAGCCCCCGCTGCACGTACGACGTGACGAGGACGATGGGCAAGCCGATGAGCACCAACACCAACGAGTATCGGGCCACCCACGTCGGGAGCAGCAAGGCGTCGGACAGGTTGAGGGTCACCGTGAAGACTGCCCATCCCCCAGCCAGGTACACGCCGAGCACCTGCCACAGCGAACGGCCGTGGATCTCGTCGAGAAGTCTTCTCAGTGTAGGCACTTCAGGGCACCCATAAAGCGGCTCTGTGGCGGGGGAATCACTGAATTCAGGGTACGACGACGCCGAGAGGCAACAAACCACAGCTTGGTCACGGCTGCTCCACGGGAGTCTCGGCCCACCGGATTGACCCGCCTTCTCACGCTCCGTAGCTTGGCTCTCCCACTCAAGAAGGAGAGTTCCATGAGAAAGCCAGCCTGGTCGGTGCTCGTTCTGCCGCTACTCGCGCTCCCCGCCGCCGTGACTGCCCAGACTCCCATGTCTGTCGGGTCTGCCACGTACATCACCGTGGAGCAGATCCAGGAGGTGAATGCCGTTCCAGGGACCGATCGGCAGATCGTCAGCCGGGACATCGGGAAGCTCAACCTCTCCGTCGGCGTGATTCACCGAGGAGCCACAGGCGGCGCTGGCCGTGGCGGTGGTGCAGCTCCCCCGCCGGCTCAGCTCTGCGGAGTATCCGACGGCCCGGCGAGTGGTGCGAGGGGGATCTCGCACGATCATCAGACTGAGACATACGTCGTCATCTCAGGCGGTGGAACGCTCGTCACCGGCGGCCAGATCATGAGCGGCCGCCGAAACGCACCAGGCAGCAACGGGTACGAGTTACTGAACGGGCCGTCGTGCAGCGGAAACATCGTGGGTAATGTGCAGAGCAAGGACGTGAAAGTCGGCGACGTCATCATCATCCCGGCCGGCGTGCCGCATGGTTGGTCCAACATCCCCGACCATGTGGACTACTTGAGCGTGCGTCCGGATCCCGATCGGGTACTCCCGGACGATTACATCAATCCGGAAATCACGATCCCGTTTTACCGATAGCACGAACACCGGACGGGAGCCCGCCCGCGGCTGGTGCCACGGGCGGGCCCAGAAACAGGTCCGCCAACACAGGAGTTGAGTCATGGAGACGGGCAAAGGGAAACCGCTTTCACGACGGACTGCTCTGGGCGGCATGGGGGCGGCGATGGCGATGCCACTGGTCGGTGCCACCCTGTCTCCCTCCGCTCGGCCCGTCGAGGGCAAGATCGCACTGGTCACGGGGTCCGGCCGGAATCTCGGCCGTGCGACTCTGCTCGAGCTGGCGAGGCGGGGCGCGGACGTGGTGGTCAACGCACGGTCCAACAGGGAGGAGGCCGAGGCCGTCGCCCGCGAGGCCGAGGCGCTCGGCGTGAGAGCGATCGCGCTGCTGGCCGACATCGGTGTTGAGCAGCAAGTGAATCTGATGGTGGCTGAGGCGCTGGAGCGCTTCGGCCGCATCGACATTCTGATCAACAACGCCGGCTTCCGAGGGTCTAGCTCCCTCGCTGAGATGAGCACCGAGGAGTGGCGAGCGGCGGCGGCCGTCAACTTCGACGGTCCTTTCTTCTGCTCCCGAGCCGTCGTTCCCAGCATGATCTCCAACGGCTACGGGCGTATCATCACGGTGTCGGGCCTGAACTCCTTTCACGGAAGACCCAACTGGGCGCACGTTTGCGGATCGAAGATGGGAGCCGTGGGCATGACCCGCGCGCTCGCCATAGAGCTGGCACCCTACAATATCCTCGTGAACCACGTGGTCCCCGGCGCTTATGGCGCACACCAGGACCTGAACCGGATACCGCTCGGACGTCTGGGCCTCGCCCAGGAGCTCGCGAACACCTACGCTTTCCTGTCGTCCGAAGACGCGAGCTACATCACGGGCCAGACATTCCACGTCAACGGTGGGGAGGTTCGATACCCATGACGCGACCGGACACCAAAGGCGAGAACAAGCAGTCACGTCGCGACTTTCTTCTGAGGGCCGGGGCGACGGCGACCGGCTTCGTTCTCGCGCCCGGGCTTCTGCCGGGACGGCTCGGGGCGTCCGGTGTGTCCGGGACGCTGCAGGTCCCCTTGAGGATCGGCATCATCGGGTCGGGAAATATCGGAGGGGCGGTCGGCCTCAAGTGGGCCGAGGCCGGACACGAGATCCTCTTTTCGTCCCGCCATCCCGAAGAGCTCACGGACCTGGTCGCGCAAGCCGGTCCCAGGGCGCGTGCCGGCCTTCCAGCAGAGGCCGCCGCCTTCGGAGAGGTCGTCCTCATCGCGGTGCCCTACGCCGCGCTCCCGCAGGTGGGTGAGGACTACGCGCCTTTGATGCAGGGCAAGGTCGTCATCGACTGCGGGAATCCCTACCCGCGGCGCGACGGACCCATGGCGGAGGAAGCGTTGGCCAAAGGGACGGGGGTCGCCTCAGCCGAGTACCTTCCGGGTGTCCGCCTAGTGCGTGCGTTCAACGCGATCCGCAACACGTCGGTGGAGCAGAATGCTCACCGTGAGGGAGAAAAGGTCGGCATTCCGATCGCTGGCGATGACCAGGACGCCCTTCGGATCGTGTCGGCCCTCGTGGTGGACGCCGGCTTCGATCCGGTCGTAGTCGGGTCGCTCGCGCGGGCGCGGGAGTTCGATCAAGGCTCGAGCGTGTACGTGACCGACATGACGGCGGCCCAGCTCCGGGAGGCTTTGGGCCTCAGGTAGACCGGGAGGCTTGGACCTCTGGTAAAAAGGAGGTCCTGACTAAGCGCCAGCCACCGCCGCCTTTGCCGCGTCGAGCAGTTCCGGCCCCGTAAACGCCGCCAGTAGCGGCAACCCAAGCTCGTCCAGCTCGTCCCGCCCACCCTCTTCCCGATCGACCAGGCAGATCACGCCGACGATCGTTGCTCCGTGCTCGCGAACCGCGTCGATCGCCCGGATCGCGCTCGCGCCGCTCGTCACCGCGTCTTCGACGATGACCACGCGGGCGTCCGTGGGAAGGCCCCCCTCGATCTGCCGTCCGGTTCCGTGCTCCTTGGACTTTTTGCGCACCGTGAAGCCATCGAGCACACGCTCACGAGCGGTGCTGTGGTGCGCGATGGCGTACGTCACGGGGTCGGCGCCCAGGGTCAGGCCCCCCACATGCGTCACGTCCCAGCCGGCCTCCTCGATCAGATCGTATCCGATCTTGCCGGTGAGCCTCTGCCCCTCGGCGGTCATGGTCGTTCGCCGGGCGTCGACGTAGTACGGCGATTTGGCTCCACTCGAGAGCGTAAAGTCGCCGAGGCGCACGGAGCGCTCCAGAAGCAGGGCCCTCAGGCTCTCGCGATCATCCATGGGGTGGTTTCATCTGGCCGATCCCATCGTTCAGTTAGCTAAATCCACCGCGTAAACTTAGCTGAATACATCGCGCAATCAGCTACACCCCCCTGAAATTAGCTTCGTCCGTCGCGACCTCGAAATCTCAGGCCTCGGGCGCCTCGAGCGCTCCGAACCCGTCCCGGACCTCTTCGGGAACCCGGATCGGGCGGCGGTTCTCCCCGATCCACACGGCCACGATGTGAGCTCGGGCCACCAGCGTCGACTCGGACTCACCCTTTCGGGAATCCCGCCGGGCCTCCTGGAGCATGACCATGCTGGTGCGCCGGAACTCCCCTGCCCAGGTTCTGATCCGCAGCCGGTCTCCCAGGAGCACCTCGCTCAGGTAGTCCACCTCGACGCGCACAACATGGATGGCCCAACCCCGTTGCGCGAGTACGTCATACGTAAAGCCGCACTTGGCCAAGGCCTCGAAGCGGGCTTGCTCGAAATAGTTGAGATGAACGGCGTGATTGACGTGCCCGAAGGAGTCCAGCTCGTAGGTGCGTGCCTCGATCACAGCCTCGGCGACGCTCAATTTCCTTCGCCCTCAGGTCGCGAGGGACGCGGTCCGCAGTCCCTCCGGGTTCGGCGATGAAAGACAAGCGGTCCCCGATCGAGGTCGCGAATCCACTCTCGTCCGACGTCCAGGGGCGTGCCGTGTGATAGGCGATAACGAGCGCGCCGACCACTTTCCCGCAGACCCGGATGGGAAAATATCCAAGCGACTCGCGGTGTCAGGCCGCCGCTGAGCGGCTTCTCCTGGATCAATTTGCATGTGTGCTCAATCTAGCGTTCACCCCGACCGTCCCTTGCCCGCACGTAGAACTCGAAGGAGGAGCCCTTCGCCACGGACCCGTAGGCTTCCATCAGTCCGGCCTGGACCGCGTCCGGTTCCTCGACCAAGTCTTTTAGTTCCTGCTCAACGACGTCCGACAATTCGCGGCCGATCAACTCCCTGTGAAGCAGGCCGAAGAGACCGCAAAACGCGTCGTTCGCCCAGGTGACGCGAAGCTCCGGGTCGAGAAGGAGCGCGCCCACCGGTGAATGGTCCGGGAGGAGGTTGGGTTCACCACTA
>CAUZVZ010000126.1:0-7829 GCA_963583605.1 Gemmatimonadales bacterium UBA6960 | reverse complement strand
CGGCGCTGGTATTGGATCTTACTGTAAACACCGATTTCGCCCAGGTCGAGGTGGATGACCAGCAGGTGGACCTGACGCGCTTCAGCCTCTTCTTCCCCGAGAAGCGACCATTCTTCTTGGAGAACGCGGACCTCTTCTCCGTAGGGTTACAGCGCTATCCCGGGCGTACGAGCAGCCGAACCGCTCTATTCCACAGCCGCCGGATCGGTGTGGCCTCGGGCGATCAGGTTCCGATCGAGTGGGGAAGTCGGCTGTCGGGCAGGGCCGCGGGAGTAGACGTCGGCCTTCTACATATGCGGACCGGCGGTCTGATCAACCAACAGGACCCCACCGGATGGACCGTAGCGCGACTCGCCAAGGAACTGCCGAATCGGTCGCGAATCGGTGGCATTTATTCTGCTCAAGTCTCCTCGGAGAACTCGGGAGACTACAATCGGACGTATGGTGTAGATGGCCGCTTGGGGATTGGTGAAACCTGGACGTTCAACGGCCTGGCGGGACTCACGGATGCGCCGGGAATTCAGGACGCTCGGGAAGTCTTGAACTTCGTCGGGGAGTACCGGTCTCGAAATTGGTACTTCAGAACCTACTATGACCAGCTCGGCGACAACTTCAATCCGGGCGTAGGCTTCAAGCCCTACCAGGGCTTCAGGGAGAGTAGTCTGCGGCTCGAGCGTACCAACCGGCCTCGAATCCCATGGCTAAGGGAGATTTCAACCCATATCCGCCGAACGTGGGGCTCTAACCTCTCCGGTTTCAAGATGCTGGACTTCAGACACATTCATTCGACCTTTATGTTCGAGGACGGAAGTCGGTTTTCCTCCGCGGTCCAGTGGGTCGAAGAGGGACTCAACGTCCCATTCAAGATCCGGGGCACGGACATCGTCGTGCCGGCTGGTAGCTACACGGGCTGGAATGGATATGGTTTCGGGGCGACAAACCCGTCCTCTCCGGTGTCGTTCAACTGGCGCTACGACCTAGGCACCTTCCTGAGCGGAAATCGTTGGGGTGGGACGCTCGGAGTCTCGATCCGCCGGGGCGACACCTACACTGGCAGCTTGAGCGCTTCTCATAATCGGATCCGATTGCTGGAGGGCGATTACAACACGACACTGACACGCTTGAGCCTGCGATATGCCTTCAGTCCATTTGTTTTCGTCCAGTCGCTGATCCAGTACAACGATCAGAGCGGCAACTGGTCTGGCAACGTCCGGTTCGGCTGGCTCGATACCGGGGGGACCGGTCTGTTCCTCGTGTATAATGAGCGGCAGACCATGGATGTCACGGGAATCTCGGGGTTGTTGCCACGCCACGCTCTCGAGCTACCGGAGCGCACTTTCGTAATAAAGTTCACGCGTCAGTTCGATGTTTCGGGACTGACCGAGCGTCTCTGGCATTGAGATGCACCCTTAATCCGATGGGTGGCACCTTAGCGACTAATGCGGTGGCGACTTTCTGGGTGGAGTCGCGGGAGCGACCCTGCTCAGAGTATAGTCGGGCCGGCCCTCGAGTCTAGCCTCCGTTCACTGGCGGGACGGCCTCCATCAGGAGTTCGAACGCCCGTCTCAGCGCCGCGCCGCCCGCCCGCGCTCCCGTGTACTTGCCGATCCGGACGACGACCAGTTGATGTGTCGGGATGATTGTCGCGCTCTGTCCTCCTGCTCCACTCATCCGCAATGCGCTCTCGGGAATTGGCTGACCCCCGTTCGCGTTCACCCAGAAGAAGGACCCGCCATACTGGAGCCGTCCGTCTGCCACCCATGCCGGAGCGGTCTCGGAGGCGTACTCGACCCAACCTTCAGGTAGGATACGTTCTCCATGAAAGACGCCATCCGTCAGGTAAAGGTTGCCGAGGCGTGCCCAGTCACGTGGAGGCATGAGCGCCCGACCTTGTCCAAGGAAATTGCCGTACGGATCGGTTTCGATGAGTGCATCTCGGATCCCGATCTTGTCGAATAGGTTGCGCTGTGGGAAAGAGTGATAATCCTCACCGCGGCCCTCCACCGCCAACCGGATCATGTAGTTCGCAAGCACCGGGTCCGTGTTCCGGTATCGGCCGACGGTGTTGGGCGGCCACTGTTGCGGCCGAGTAGCCGCGTACTCGTACGAGTTCACAGTGCCTGTATACAGATAGACGTGGTCCACATAGCCCAGGGAAGGATCATACTCTGGATCCTGAGTCGCCCTGATGCGGATCCCGCTCGACATCCTCATAATGTCGCCTATTCGGATTTCCTGGCGCGGATCTCCAGGAGACTGCCACTCCGGCACCGGCGCAGATTGCCATAGGTCGTATTCGCCCTGTTGGATAAGGATACCCATGAGCGTGCCGGTGAGACTTTTACTCATGGACCAGCTCTCCAGCGGTGTGTGGATATCCACCTCGTCGCTGTAGCGTTCCGCGATGATCCGGCCCTTGTACGTCACTAAAAATCCCAAAGTACGTGCCTCGGGTGGACCGAAGCCGGCATCAAGTGCGTTTGCCACCTTGGCCATGTCTAGTTCCTCAGGCCACGGATCAGTCGATAGCACATCTCCCATTGGCCACGGCGTTGTCTCAGCGGGCGGGAGGTTGCGCGGCACATCGGAGGGCGTGAAGAACACAGAGTCCTCACCTATGGGTTGCGCCACGCACCCCTGGTTTCTGTAACGCCTTGCAGTCCGGGTAACACCATCCGGAAGCGTGAGCGCTACGAGTTGACGCTCGTAATCGACGAGCGTATCCACAACTTCACGACGCTCGTCGAATGGGCTGGTGAAACCACCGATATGCGCAGCTGCATCTTCTGGATCGAGACCTGTCAGGAACACAGCTGAGCACAACGTCCGTGCAAAGCCTGCCGTGTGATGATGCAGTGCCTCCCCTGGAGGTGGCACATACTCAGTGTCTAGCTCGAACGCCGCCGCACGTGCGATCAGCGCCGCCCTGGCGTCAGGCTCGGCGTCGACGGACTCCTGCCCGGACTCCGTCGTGCCACAGGCGGCGACAGCGAGCAGCATAGCGGAGATGAGATGTCGCCCGGAGACGTTGAAGCGCATAGTGTCCTCCATTTGTGGTTGCCCGATCAGCCTTCCAAATGCTCCCGAAAGAAGTTGATGGTCCGCAGCCACCCCTGGTCAGTCGCACGCATGTTCGCGCCCCCTTGGTCGGTCTGCGCTCTGAGGAACCCGTGGCCCGCACCCCCGTAGACCTCGACCTCGTACGATTTGCCCAGAGAGCCCATGGCTGCCTGTGCGGTTGGGATCGATGCGTTCACGCGCTGGTCGTCGCCACCGTAAAGCCCGAGCACCGGCGCTGCGATCTGCCCGTAAGGGGCTCCCTCTGCCGGCGACGAGCCGTAGTAGACAACCGCGGCGTCGAGGTCCGACTGGTGGACAGCATAGGAGAAGCTGGTGCTCCCTCCCCAACAGAAGCCCACGACGCCGATCTCATCGGAGGCCGACGGAATGGTCCCGGCATATGCCTCCACGGCGTCGAGGCGTCGCATCGCCTCGTCGGGCGCGAGCTGGCGCACCATGGCGACCACGTCGTCACGACTGCCCAGCGACTCCGTGCCACCGCCGTTCGGTCCCATCCCCGACAAGAGATCGGGCGCCAGCGCGATGAAGCCCTCCGCCGCGAACTGGTCCGCCACGGATCGAATCCAATCCGTGAGACCGTAGATCTCCATGATGACGATCACGACCGGCGCGTTGTCGGCACGTTCCGGGTACACGGCCCATGTCCGCACGGGCACGTCGCTTCCCGGGAGCGCCACGTCGACCCATTCACCGTGACGCGGGGACGCGTTGAGAGCCGCGAGGGCCCCCGCTTCGTCAGGAGGAGGCGTGGGATCGGCCATCGCCATGACGGCGGCGGACTCATCCATGTCCGCCCTGGCGTCGCCACCCGAGCCGCAGCCGGCCACCTGCAGCACGAGGATCGGGAGAACGTAAAGGCGAAATCGGACAAAGCGTGTGTCAGCTGGCATCAGTGGATCCCTCGTTGTGGCAGTCGAATCGGTCCAGCACTGATCATCCGGTCTCGGGCGGGCGCCCGCAAGGCTCAGCGGGAATCGCGAGTGGGAACCCGCTCGCCTTTTACTGACCAGCGCCACCTTCCGCCCGCGGCGAGGGCATGTTGCGTCCGGTAGCCGTCCACTTCACTTTCGGGAGGAAGCCGGCGGCGGGCATACGGCCTGCGGCCCGGAACCATGGGTTACATCGCCGGGCACCGACTTCAAAACGCACGTCGCACACTCGAGGAGACCGGACATGACACAACCAGAATCGGACGCGCCTCTCCCGGATCAGGGGGCAAGCCGGCGGAAATTCTTCAAGTTCCTTGCCGCCAGTCCGCTGGCGGCCCTGGCCTACTCGGCGTGGCCGTCGAGGTTACTGGAGCCTGTCGCGGGCGAGGTGTTATCCAGCACGCCGGCACCGTTGCCCTGCGTCAACTGCGGCGCCCCGGTGCTCCCGCCTGGTCTCGATCCGACTCGCGTAGTCCCGGCGATCCGCACCCAGCAAGTCCCCCAACTCCCTCCCCAGGAAGCCCAGGAAGAACAGTTGATGGGGAGTCTCATTGAGTCGCCCGACGACGCGACCAACGTCTGGGATTTCGAGCGCGTGACCCATGATAATAACCTGGCCCAGCACTGGGACTACCTCCACATGGGAGTCGACGACTACGAGACGCGCGTGGCGAACAGGGAGGGCTTCCAGCGTCTGATGCTCCGTCCCCGCCGGCTTCCCTCGGTGCCATCGAGCGGATTCGACACCTCGGTGGAGATTCTCGGACAGCGGTTCGACGCACCCTTGTTCCTCTGCCCGGTGGCGGCCCTCCAGGCGTACCACACGGAGGGAGAGGTCGGCGCGGGCCGGGCGGCTCGACGCAGGGGCGTGCTGCAGCTTCAGTCGCATGTGAGCTCGAATTCGTACGAAGAGATCGCCGAGGCGCGCGGCGAGCCGCACTGGTTCCAGATCTACACGAATCCCGACTGGAATCGGAATCAGCGGATAATCGACCGCGTGGCTCGTGCTGGCTGTCCGACACTCGTGTGGACGATCGACCTCCTCGGGGGAAGCAACCGGGAGCTGGCTCGACGGTCGCTCGTCGGCGAGGGCAGAGAGTCCGAACTCTGCCAGCAGTGCCACAACCATCAAGAAGGCTACCAGCGGCCAATGAACCGCGATCTAGATGGGCCAGCCGGTGAGCGTCCTCCGTACACCTGGGACTGGATCGATCGTCTGAAGAACGCCAGCGACATGAACCTCGTCGTGAAGGGCATCGTCACAGCGGAAGACGCGGAGCTTGCGATCGAGCACGGCGCCGACGGGATCTACGTCTCGAACCACGGTGGACGGGCGGTGAACAGTCTCTGGTCGACGATCGATGCGTTGCCCGAAGTCGTCGCGGCAGTGAGAGGACGGGTCCCCGTGATGATCGACAGTGGGGTCCGTCGCGGTGGCGACGTCTTCAAGGCCCTCGCGCTCGGTGCCGACGCGGTCGGCATTGGTCGCCCCTACGTATGGGGCCTGGGAGCGTTCGGCGAGGAGGGGGTCGACCGCGTGATCGAAGTGATCATGGACGAGTTCCGCATGGTCATGCGGCAGACCCGGACCAACTCGATCGATGAAATCAATTCTCGCTTCGTGACGGAGGGGAAGAATCCCATCATGACGCGGCGCAACGAGTTCGGGTTCGGGCTGTGAGGACGGCGAGCATGGCGGTCGTGCACTTGGCTTCTCGGACCGGGGTTACACGGACCTTGACGGCCGGCATCCTCGGCTTGGCACTGTTACAGGCTGGACCGGCGTACGCGCAGCGGTCCTCCGTCGATTTCACGGTGTCCGGCACTTCGACGATACGGGGATGGACATGTTCAGTGACTGGGTCGGCCCGGGTCACAGTCGGCGCGTCCACCCCGGTGCCTGGACTGGCCGGCGGAGTCCAGGCGGCCACGCTGACCGTGCCGGTAGACGAGTTCGAATGTCCCGAAGATGAGATGCGGGAACATCTCCTGGAGGCGTTGAGGGTAGGCGAGTTCTCTGAGATCACCTTCCAGCTCGAGGGCTACGAGGGGAGTGGCCAGGGCGCCGTCACTACCGGTACGCTCACCATCCTCAATGCCACCCGAGAGGTGAGCTTCCCTCTTTCGCTGACGCCGTCCGGATCGGGTGTCCGGATCGAAGGTGAGCTGGCTTTGGACATGACCGCCTACGGCGTGGAGCCTCCTGTGGTGATGCTCGGCCTTCTAAGGGTAAGGCCACAGATTCGCATCCAGTTTTCTGGCGTCATCACCTCCTAGACTCCGTGACCAATGAATAAGACATCCTTCGTTCTCGTCGGGCTCCTCGTGGTGGTGTCAGGCGCCGAGTCGGCCGGCGCCCAGCAAGCGCCACCGGCTGAGCTAACCACAGTCCTCAACTACGTCGAGATTTCGGACCGACTCACGACTGCCGGCCAGATCGCCTACGATCAGATTCCTCTCCTACGTGAGGATGGGTACGAGGTCGTCGTCAACCTCGCCACGGCCGACCAAGAGAGGAACTCGCTGGAAGGGTTCCATGTGACTTCTTCCGGGATGTCGTACATCCACATCCCGGTCGTTTGGGAAGAGCCGCAGCTGAGCGACGTGCGGATGTTCTTCGACGTGATGGAAGCCAACAAGGATCGGAAACTGTTCGTGCACTGCATCGCGAATATGCGCGTGTCGGCTTTCGTCTATTTGTATCGCACGCTGGTCGAGGGTGTCTCAGACGAAGACGCGCGGGTGGGCATGGACGAGGTCTGGACGGCTAACCAGTGGCGTCGGTTCGGTCAGTGGAGCGACCTGATCGAGCGTGCTCAGCGCGAGTTCAGCAGCCCCTAACAGGCTTTCCTCAACGGTGCGAATGGTCATCGTGCCTAGACTTCACTCCTCATTGGCCCCTCCTCAGCTCTAGCCGTTTCTAGCCGTTTTTGCGTTAAAAAGAAGTGTGGGGAGCGGTTTTCACGGTTGCCTGACGGGCTTTCGCTTGCGCCCCCCGCCCCGCGCTTGGATGTTGACCGTAGCCTGATCCTCCCGCTTTGGGGACTGCTTGATGTCCGATCCCATCGCCCGCTTGAACGCCGCCCTCGAGGGCGGCATGGCGAATGATTACCTGACCAATGACCTGAAACACGAGCGCAAGGTTGCCCTCAAGGTCCTGAAGCCGGAACTCGCTGCCGTCGTCGGAGCGGAACGTTTCCTGACCGAGATCAAGACGACCGCGAACCTCCAGCACCCGAACATCCTGCCGCTGTTCGATTCCGGCGAAGCCGACGGCTTCCTTTTCTATGTAATGCCGTACGTGGAGGGCGAGAGCCTGCGAGGGAGGCTGGATCGCGAGCACCAGCTTCCCGTGGACGAAGCGGTCTGGATCGCGAGCGAGGTCGCGGACGCCCCCTGGTCACGGACTTCGGGATCGCGCTGGCGGTGGGTGCCGCGGGGGGCGCTCGCCTGACCGAACGGAGGGCAGGGCAGAGGCAAGCTGGCAAGACGCTCCCTGAGCGTCATAGAACGCCTCTGTCTGCTGCCAAGGCAGACGGGCCGCCGTGCGACGAAAGAACCAAGAGGCAAAACTGCGCCAAGGACTGTGCCAATATGCGGTTTCTGATTACCGTTGGTTTCGGAGCAGTTTTTCGCACAGTTTGGAAGATGGCCACACGGCCGGAGTGGTGTATCGTACTGTGTGATAACAATTTCGGGGCGTGGCGCAGCTCGGTAGCGCGCCTGCTTTGGGAGCAGGAGGTCCCCGGTTCGAATCCGGGCGCCCCGACTACTTTAATGACAATGACTTACGGGATCGCACACCTACTCTCTGTGTTG
>CAUZVZ010000125.1:0-8076 GCA_963583605.1 Gemmatimonadales bacterium UBA6960 | reverse complement strand
CCGCGAAGGCATCGTCAAGAACATCACCGACTTCGGTGCGTTTATCGACTTGGGTGGACTCGACGGCCTGCTTCACATCACGGACATGTCATGGGGGCGGGTTGGACATCCGTCTGAGGCCGTCGATATCGGCGCCAAACTCGACGTGAAGGTCCTCGACATCGATTGGGACCGCGAGCGTATTTCCTTGGGTCTGAAGCAGCTTCTGCCCTACCCGTGGACCGGGATCGACAAGAAGTACCCAGTCGGTTCCCGGGTGCGTGGAAAGGTCGTATCGATCATGAACTATGGAGCCTTCATTGAGCTCGAGAAGGGTGTCGAGGGCCTTGTTCACATCTCTGAGATGTCGTGGACGCGTAACATTCGGCACCCGTCCAAGCTCGTGAACATCGGCGACGAGATCGAGGCTGTGGTGTTGAAGGTCGATATGCAGGACGAAAAGATCTCTTTGGGAATGAAGCAGATCGAAGAGGATCCCTGGCTTGCTCTGCCGGCGAAATACCCGACGGGCACCCAGTTGGCCGGAGTGGTTCGAAACCTCACGTCCTTCGGTGCGTTCGTCGAAATCGAGTCGGGGATCGACGGCCTGGTGCACGTATCCGATCTAAGCTGGACCCGGAGGGTCGAGCATCCCTCGGAAATCATCCAGAAGGGCGACGAAGTCCAGGTGCTGGTGCTGGACGTCGATGCGGATGCGAAGCGGATCTCACTCGGGATCAAGCAGCTTACCGATGATCCGTGGCCCGAAATCTCAGAGCGCTTCTCCGCAGGTGTCGAGCCCGCCGGTACGGTCGCTCGTGTGCAAGAAAAGGGAGTGGTCGTAGACCTCGGCGACGACATCGAGGGTTTCGTGCCGACCTCCCATTCCGGAGTCGATGAGGAAGAAAAGCTTCCTGAGTACTTCCGCGTCGGAGAGGCACTAGAGCTGAAAGTGATCGAGTCGGACGCCGCGAATCGAAGAATCGTGCTTGAGGTGGGAACGCTTCCAGAGCGTATGGATGTGCCGGAGCCTCCGCCGGAAGAAGAGTCCGGGGAGGAGTTTGACGAGTACGGCGCCGAAGCTTCGTCGGGTGTGGCCGCCGATGAACCGGAGCCGGACGCCGCGGAAGCCACGGCCGAAGAGGATGCGGTCGAGGCCGAAGCTGAGGCCGTTGAAGTCGAAGCCGAGGCCGAAGCTGGTGAAGTCGAAGCCGACGCTGTTGAGGCCGAAGCCGAAGATGCCGGAGACGATGCCGACGCGGGTGACCAAGACACCGACGTCGGTGAGGCCGCCGCGGACGCCGATGAAGGTGACGCCGATGAGGATGAGGCCAAGGAAGAGGCCTAGGGCGAAGCTTTCCATGCTTTACTCGCCCCCGAAAGTCCGGACGTCAGTCGCGCCCGGGCTTTCGATGGTCGCTGTGCTCGCCGTCTTCGGATGTTCCACCGTGGGTGCACCAACTGGTGAGGCTGGGGCGGATCGGGCAGGGCCGGCGATCGAGGCGGGAACGCTTCCCGCGGTCCAGCAAGCGGAAATCGACTCCCTTCTTGCTCAAGCGCAGGCCGCCCTAGACCAGGAGGCCTTCGAGCTTGCCGAAGTGCTCGCTCTCGAGATCTCGGCTGAATACGGCGCTGCTACGGAGGTTGTGGACGTCCTCTGGATTCGAGCCCGAGCCGCCAAAGCCAACGGCAATCTGGAGGGGTCGCTGGAAGCGGCGCGCGAGTTCCGGAGTTACTTGACCGACGGAGACGAGCGAATCGCCGAAGTGACGCTCTTGGAGGGTGACGTGCTTCAGGGGTTGGGTAGGACTGCCGAAGCCGTGTTGGCCTGGTTGCCTGTTTCGGGCGAGCCCGTTTCCGATGAGGCCTTCACACGTGTGGAAGACTACGTCGAAGATCTCTCGTATAGCGAGCTTCGTGTATTCGTCACGTCGGATGAGGGTTTGGTTGCCCCGGTTTTGGCTGAATTCGCCTTCCGGCAATACACCCTGGGTGCCGATGCCGCCGCCGAAGCTTATGCGACCCGTGCGCTGGATTCTGGGGCCACCGGCAGGGCGCAGCTCTTGGCCCGAGCTATTTTGTCTGGTGACGTGACCGACTTCATGATGGTTCCACGCATCGGGGCGATTCTCCCCACGAGCGGGTCGCCCCGACTGAGGGAGTTCGCGACCGGCATCCAGGAGGGTATAGAAGTCGCCTTTCAGATGTTTGGCCAGCCAGTGGGAAACCGCAAGGCAGCCGAGTTGGTCGTCCAAGACAGCGGCGGTGATATCGTCGGTGCGAGGATCGCTTTTTCGGGGATCGAAGCGTCGGAAGTCCTCGGGATCATCGGACCTCTCCAGGACGGTGCTTTATCAGAGATCGCCAGTCGAGTGCAGGGCACTCTTGCCGTCATCTCACCGACGTCTCCCGTCGTCCCTGAGGGTTCCACGGGCGTGTATTCCCTCAGCAGCGCGGATCCGGGTGGTGCACGAGCGTTGGCGCGGTACGCGATTGCCAGCGACCTGTTCACGGCGGTCGTCGTGTATCCCGACAACGCCGACGGCCTGTACGAGGCACGAGCCTTTTCCGAGTCTTTTCAATCGTATGGGGGCCTGATGCTGGGTGAGATCAGCTACCCCATAGGGGCGACATTCTTTGAAGAACAACTTCGACAGGCGGAAGCCCTGCTTCCGGATGTGCTCGTTTTGCCGCTTCCGGCGAGGGACGTCGAGTTAATGGCGCCCCAGGTGACCTTCTTCGGGCTGGATTCCTTGGAGATTCGCGTACTGGGCACCACGGGCTGGAGCGAAGAGGCGATGCTGTCCAGAGTCGACACGCGCCACACCAACGGGGTGGTGACGGTGTCTCCCCAGCCTGCCGAGGGGCAGGGGGAGGGATACGAGCGTTTCGTAGAGGCCTATGAGGCGCTCTATCAGCGTACGCTTCTCGATCTGGTGCCTGCCTTGGGGTTTGACGCTGCCGGCCTTCTTCTCCAGGGCATCCGCAGGGGGGCCTCCACACCGGGTGATTTATTGGATACGCTCGAGGCTATGCCAGGCTTTTCAGGGGCGACGGGCCGGTTGTTCGTCGTCGACGGTAGGGTCGTACGAGACCACTTCGTGGGTTGTCTACAGGATCGGAGAGTTCTCAACCTGGCCGACGGCGCGCGAGCTGAGCCCATCGTGAGGCCGCCTTTGCGGGACCCGGAAACGGATTCGATCCCTGAGGGGGCACTGGACCGCGTCGTGGGGTTCAATTGTCCGATGCTGGTCCCTTCCGAGCCCGCCAACCGGTAGCCTCCCGGGTACCCGTGCGATAGCACGGGTTGGCGGCCCACTGTACTCCTTCAACAGCCTTCTAGGCCGGGGGGTCGGCGAATGTCGATGGACAAGAAGCTGGAACATCTCGAGGCCCTCGGACGGGAGGCGGAGCTCAGCGGCGGGGAGGCCAGACGCGATGCCCAGCAGGCGAAGGGCAAGCTTCTCGCTCGCCAGCGCGTGGCGCTCCTGCTGGACGAGGATTCCTTCGTCGAGATGGATCGCTTCGTTACGCACCGGTCCACCGACGAGGAGCTCGCTGACCAGAAGATCCTGGGGGACGGGGTCGTCACTGGGTACGGGACGATTCACGGGCGACTCGTATACGTTTTTTCCCAGGATTTTACCGTCTTCGGGGGCTCACTCTCCGAGGCCCACGCTGAGAAAATCGTCAAACTTCAGGATATGGCCCTGAAAAATGGGGCGCCCCTCATCGGACTGAACGACTCCGGTGGCGCACGAATTCAGGAAGGGGTGGTCTCCCTGGCCGGCTATGCCGACATCTTCCTACGAAACACGCTGGCATCGGGTGTGATTCCCCAGATCAGCGTGATACTGGGCCCTTGTGCCGGCGGAGCCGTGTACTCACCCGCCATCACAGACTTCGTGTACATGGTCCGTGGCACGAGCTACATGTTCGTCACCGGGCCTGGAGTCGTGAAGACGGTCACGCACGAGGACATCGACATGGAGGGCCTAGGTGGGGCGGACGTACACGCTTCCACTTCTGGGGTGGCTCACTTCGCCCACGATTCGGAACCGGAGTGTTTGGCTGCGGTTCGGGACTTGATGGCGTTTCTTCCCCAGAACAATACTGAGGTCCCCGGGTCCAGAGCCACGGACGATCCACGCGAACGTCGAGATGATAAACTACTGGAAGTAGTGCCTGATAACTCCAGTAAATCCTATGATATACATGAAGTCTTAATGGCGGTTGTGGACGACCGGGAGTTCTATGAAGTTCACGAAGCGTTTGCTCGGAATCTCATCGTCGGTTTCGCCCACCTTGGGGGACACGCGGTCGGGATCGTCGCGAATCAGCCTGCGTTCCTCGCAGGGGTGCTGGACATCGATTCATCGGTAAAGGGGGCGCGTTTCGTCCGGTTTTGCGACGCCTTCAACATTCCGCTGATCGTCTTCGAGGATGTCCCCGGATTCTTGCCGGGGGTGGACCAGGAGCATGGTGGGATCATCCGGCATGGCGCAAAACTGCTCTACGCTTTCTCCGAAGCGACCGTTCCGAAGATCACCGTCATCATCCGGAAGGCCTATGGCGGGGCCTACGACGTGATGAACTCCAAGCACATCAGGGGGGATGTGAACCTGGCGTGGCCGACAGCGGAGATTGCGGTCATGGGCCCCAAGGGCGCGGTCGAGGTACTGTTTCGCAAGGAACTTGCTATGGCCGAAGATCCGGAGGCCGCGGCTGAGGACCGAATCGAGGAATACCGGGCCGAGTTCTCGCATCCATACATCGCTGCCGCGCGCGGTTACATCGATGACGTCATCGATCCGCGGACCACACGACCTCGTCTCATCAGCGCGCTCGACATGCTCCGCAACAAACGCGACGAGAACCCCCGAAAGAAGCACGGGAACGTCCCGCTTTAGCCTCCGTCTGCCGCTCTTGCCCCCCTCTGCCGATTCCCAGGCAACGCTCCAGCCCACTTAGACCATCTCAGGAATGACTTCAGGCGCTCCGCCGGGAAGCGGGGATATACGATGGGGGGATGACGGTGACGGCGAAAAGAACGCTGAAATGGCTGACCGTGCTGATGTGCGTGATCTCAATGATTCCCACCGCCGGAGTGGGTCAGGATCGAACTCAGACTCAGACTCAGACTCGCAATCGCACTCGAGTTTCGAATCGGTCAGGGCTGGCTTCTCTCGTCAATATTTTTGCACAGCAGCAGTCGAGAACGTGACTGGGGCTTTATCTGGACGTGGAACAATCCCGGCGTTTCGACCGGGATGGGGCGTTGGTCACCCGTGTGATGCGCGATCCTCCGGCCGAAGAAGCGGGGCTTGAGGAGGGCGACGTCATTACGGTGTTCGAGGGCCAAGTGCTGACGCTGCCGCTGCCCGACTCCGATATGGAGAGGGACCTCGATTTGGACCAATCCCTTCCGGCCCAGCGCCTCCTGGCATTGGCGGGTGACTTGGAGGCGGGTGAGGCCGTCGAGATCCGATATCTGAGGGATGGCGCCAGTAACACGGTGAATGTCGAGGCCGACGAGTTCGAGTTTTCTGAAGTCCGGACCTTTGGCGAGAGGCAAGGCTACATCTTGGGCGGTGACCCGAACGGAAACAGGTGGAGCTTCGGACCGGACGGGGACTTCGACCTCGATATGGCCGATCGTATGGACGTGGTCCGGGATCGATTGGGCGTCATCGGGGATCGCTTGGCGGACGTTCAGGTCATGGCGCCCGACGTCTTCACTTACGGTTTCGGTGTCACCTCTGTGGAAGGCGTGGAGTTTATCGATCTAAATCCCGAGCTCGGCGAGTACTTCGGAAGCGACTCCGGGGTGCTGGTGGTCGAGGTAGACGAGGAATCGACGCTGGGGCTCATGGCCGGCGACGTGGTGCTCGCCGTCGGCGCCCGGGAGGCCGATACGGTCGGGCGCGTGCTTCGGCTCATCCGGTCCTATGACGAGGACGAGCCGATCCAATTCAGAATCATCCGGAGGGGAAGCGAGCTGACGGCGGAGGGCTTTCTCCAATAGGAGTTACCCGCCTGCTCCGGTGAACCCGCGAGCAGGCGGGTAATTACTTTGAATGATGTCCTCAGGTAATACCTATTTTAGGTATTATGACGAAAGACGACGTTCCGCCCTGACCACTGATCTCCGCGGGCTGTCTCCCACCTATGACCATGGTGGTGCTCGCGTGGGTCGTGTGGCAATGGATCATGTGGCCCGAAGTGAAGGATCTCGTCGACAACAACCCCGAAACCACCGCATTCATCGAGCTTTACTGAGATGGTGGGAGTCGATCCGAAGAGCGATCCGCAGACTGGCGGTGGGTGCCCTACAGCGAAATATCATCGCACCTCAAGCGCGCCGTGATTGTGGCCAAGGATAACCGCTTTTTTGCGCATCACGGTTTCGCGACTGCAGAGATCAAGGCGGCAATAGCGGAGGCGCTCGAAAGCGGCGACGCGCCACGTGGCGCGTCCACACTTACGCAGCAGCTCGCCAAGAACCTCTGACTGTCACCGACACGCAATCCGTTGCGCAAACTCAGCGAAGCCGCACTCACCATCCATCTGGAGGAGGTCGTTCCAAGGCGACGGATGCTCAAGATATACCTCAACGTGGTGGAATTCGGGACCGGAATCTACGGAGCGGAGGAGGCCGCACAGCATTACTTCAACAAACCGGCGTCAGATCTGAGCCCGCGCGAATCGGCTCTGCTAGCGGCCTCGCTACCGAGGCCGAAGAGCTGGCATCCGGGAATCGACGACGACCGATACTCGAGGAGGGCGAGCCGCATCCAGACATGGATGACCTGGGCGAGCTTTCTCAACCGCCATCTCTGGGTGGACATCCGCCGGTCCCCCTGCCCGAAGGCTATTGAAGAAGTGCAGCGGGCTCTGGGGGGTTTACACTCCCACACACGTCTACCAGAATTCAGTCTCCACCTCACGAGAGAGGGCCCTTCGGCCCTGAAGCCCTTCCAAGGACTCTGAGCGGCCGCCCATGTTCGACACTGTGCTCGTGGCCAATCGTGGCGAGATCGCCGTTCGGATCATTCGGGCATGCCGTGAGTTGGGCCTCGCCTCCGTCGCGGTCTATTCGGACGCGGATCGCCTATCACCGCATGTTCTAGAAGCCGATTGTGCGGTTCGCATCGGACCCGCTCCGTCGTCGGAGAGCTACCTTCGGGGAGAGCATCTCATCGAGGTGGCCCGAAGTACGGATGCGGGCGCAATCCACCCCGGGTATGGATTCCTGGCCGAACGGGCGTCATTTGCCGCCGACGTGGAGAAAGCCGGCCTGGTGTTCATCGGCCCCCGCCCGGAGTCTATTCAGGCGATGGGGGACAAGACCGAGGCGAGGCGCCGTATGGCCGAAGCGGGGGTCCCGATCATTCCCGGTAGTCTGAGTCCTACGTCCAGTTCCGCCGAAGCCGCCGACACCGCGCAAGAGTTGGGATTTCCCGTGCTGCTCAAAGCGGTTGCGGGGGGCGGTGGGAAGGGTATGCGGGTCGTATCCGCCGCCGCCGACCTGCCGGGAGCCCTCGAGGCGGCGTCCCGAGAGGCGGAATCCGCCTTTGGGGACGGATCGATCTACGTGGAGAAGTACTTGGCACGGCCGCGCCACATCGAGATTCAGGTCCTTGGCGATCAGGCGGGCGAGGTGGTCCACTTGGGCGAGCGGGAATGTTCGATTCAGCGTCGCCACCAAAAGCTCATCGAAGAGTCGCCATCGCCGTTGCTGGAGCCTCTGGATCGGGAGGCGATGGGTCTGGCCGCGGTGCAGGCGGCACAGGCCATCGGGTATCGGGGTGCGGGCACCGTGGAGTTCCTCCACAAGGACGGAGAATTCTATTTCCTGGAGATGAATACCCGGTTACAGGTCGAGCACCCTGTCACGGAATGGGTGACCGGCCTCGATTTGGTGCAGTGGCAGATCCGCATTGCGCGTGGCGAGTCCTTGGATTTCAGTCAACAGGACGTTTCGTTTTCGGGGCATGCCATCGAGTGCAGGATCACAAGTGAGGACCCCGACCACGGTTTTCTTCCAGCTACGGGGCGCATCGACCACCTTGAAGTGCCCTCGGGACCTGGCGTCCG
>CAUZVZ010000124.1:0-8186 GCA_963583605.1 Gemmatimonadales bacterium UBA6960 | reverse complement strand
GCGCGTGGGTTCGAACTTTATGATATTTCTTTAGCGGAGGGGGTGGGATTCGAACCCACGAGTCCTTTCGGACGCCAGTTTTCAAGACTGGTGCATTAAACCACTCTGCCACCCCTCCAGGCGCTGCGCGCACAGCGCGCTCCAAGAAAGCTCAGCCCCGCGCACGTCCCCTGTAAAGAGGGGGTCCGATTTCCACGTAGAACATCACGTAGAAGACGAAGCCGCCGAGCTCACGCTCGAGGGGTAGCCTCACGATGCAGGGGCGATTTTTCATCATATCATCACGCATCGACTTGTCTGCACTCACTCCTGCCGAACGTCTCTCGCTAATCGACGACCTCTGTGAGAGCCTGTCCGACGAGGCGGCACTACCGATGTCGCCTTCGCTCAGACGTGAGCTGTATCGCCGCGTGGAAGAAGCGCAGGAAAGTCCGGAGGAAGGTCGGGCCGGAGAGGCAATCCGTTCAGACCTCGAGGGGTGCGGCGGCTCATCGCCCGGTCTCTTGCCGATCCCGAGATCGATCGTAAGGGGCCTTTCTAGAATCCCCTCTCATGGGCAGTAAGCCGGCAAAGATCACCTGTGAAACTGGGTCTTCCTTAAATTCCCCACCTGCTCCCTCAACTCCTCCGCCCAGTTCTCGACCAGAAAAAGAGGGGTCCGATCAGTGTCTGAACAGGCGCTGTCCCGTGAAGACCATGGCCATGGCGTGTTGGTTCGCGGCTTCGATGACTTCTATGTCGCGCATCGAACCGCCGGGCTGAATGATAGCCCGGGCGCCTGCCTCAGCGACGGCGTCCACCCCGTCTCGGAAGGGGAAGAACGCATCGGAGGCCAGAACTGCGCCGCCGAGCTCCAAACCTGCGTCCGCGGCCTTCTGCACCGCGATTCGTGATGCGTCCACCCGGCTCATCTGTCCAGCGCCAATGCCCAAGGTGGATCCGCCCTGCGCGAAGAGGATCGCGTTGGATTTCACGCCGAACACGGCGGCCCATGCGAATCGGAGGTCGTCCCATTCCACCTCAGTCGGTGTGCGCCCTGTGGCCACGGTCCATTCTCCGACGTCCTGTCCGTAGAAGGGCACTGGCGCCGGGCCTTGCACGAGCACGCCGCCGTACACACTCCGAAGAGCCCTCGCGTCTGGGCGCCGCCCGTGCTCCGCGAGGAAGCGTGCAGCGCGGCGCACTTCGTCGGACGCGTCGAGCCACGACCCGGATTCGGGCTCCCCGATCACGTACTCGTCGATTCCGCCGTACACCAGAAGCCGCACGTTCTTCTTCTTGGTCAGGATCTTCAGCGCGGGCTCGTCGAAGCCCGGCGCCACGACGCACTCGATGAACAAGCTAGACATCGCTTCGGCGGCGGCCTCGTCGATTCGACGATTCGACGAAATCACAGAACCGAACGCGCTCACGCCGTCGGTGGCCAGGGCCCGCTCGTAGGCGGCGTCCACCGTGTCGCCGATCGCCAATCCGCAGGGCGTCGTGTGCTTCACGATACAGACGGCGGCCTTATCCGAGTACGCGAAGGGCGACAGCGATAAGAGAGACCCGTCTAGATCCAGTAAATTATTATACGACAGCTCTTTACCATTAAGTTGTTCAAGTCCTGCTATACCTTCTTTCAGGCCCGGCCAGCGGTAGAATGCCGCCTTCTGGCTGGGGTTTTCGCCATAGCGGAGTCCCTGAACGAGCTCCAACTCCAGCGAGAGACCCGAGGCCGGCTGGCCGGTGCCTCGGCCCTCTGATGCATCACGAGCGGCCTGTCTCCCCAAGTACCGGGCAATGGCGCCGTCGTATTCGCTCACGTGGCTGAAGACCTTCGCGGCCAATTCGCGTCGCAAGTCGGTTTCGGCAGACCCGTCGCCACCCCCGGCGGTGATCTCCTCCAACACGCGGTCGTAGTCCGCGGGGTCCACGACGACCCACACGTCCTCGTGACTCTTGGCGGCGGCCCGAATCATCGTGGGGCCCCCGATGTCCACCTTGGCCATCGCTTGATCGACGGAGACGTCTCCCTGAGCCACGGTCCCGCGGAACGGGTACAGGTTCACCGCCACCAGATCGATGGGAGCATACCCGTGCTCCGAAAGAGCAGCCATGTCCTCGGGTCGGTCCCTCCGCGCCAACAGGCCGGCGTGGATCGCGGGATGGAGCGTCTTCACGCGTCCGTCCATCATCTCGGGATGCCCGGTCACTTGCGCCACATCGGTCACTTCGACGCCGGCTTCACGGATCGCACCCGCCGTGCCTCCGGTAGACAGGACTTCCCAACCTGCGTCCACCAACGCCTTCGCGAAGTCCTCGATGCCCGACTTGTCCGACACACTCAGAAGCGCACGTCGCTTCATATCTATCTCATCTCCCTTTGGTTTCGATCCGCTCAGTTATGGTGCTTCCCTCTTGAATTCGGAGCCCGTCTCTGCCGGCGAGAGCGGAAAGGGGTCCGGTGCCCGGCCCTCCGCCCACGCCTCGCAAACGTGGCCCGCGACGGCTGGATACAAACGATGTTCGACACTCAGGATTCTGGCCGCCAAGGCGGGGACGTCGTCGCCGGGAAGTACCGGGACGGACCACTGCCCCACGATGTTCCCCTTATCGTACTCCTCGTCCACGTAGTGGACCGTGGCACCCGACACCTCGTCACCCGATGCGAGCACGGCCTCGTGCACTCGCTTGCCGAACATTCCCTTGCCACCAAACGCGGGAAGCAATGCGGGATGGATGTTCAGAATGCGGCGGCGATAGGCGTCCACGACCGCGGGCGGGATGAGTCGCAGGTACCCCGCGAGGAAGATCGCCCCTGCGTCCAGACTCTCCAGCAGAGCGAGCGTCTCCGCGGCAACTTCTTCTGGGGGGCGTCCTCTTACCTTGATGACGCGAGCGGCTCTGCCCGCGGCCTCCGCACGCTCCAGGGCTCCGGCGCCTTCCCGATCCGAGATGACGACGACGATCCGATAGGGTCCGTTCGGCGTTTCGTGGTCTAGGAGAGCCTGGAGGTTCGTTCCGCTGCCGGACGCAAAGACGGCTGCGGGAACCGGAGACGTCACGCCAGCTCTCCTCCGTAGCTCGGGACCAGAAAGGGATTGGTGGTGCGCTCGTGCTCGACGGTGGTAGCCGGCCCGTGTCCGGTGAAGAGGCGTGTCTCACCTGGCATGGTCAAAACGTGTTGGCGAATGCTGCGAAATAGCGCTTGATAATCCCCACCGGGAAGATCGGTCCGTCCTACCGAACCCGCGAAAACCAAGTCCCCGACGAGCGCCAGAGCGTCGTCCTCGGCATGGAGAATGACGTGCCCGGGTGAGTGCCCGGGCGTGTGGATGACCCTGAACACGGACTCCCCGAAGTGGAACGTCTCACCATCCTCGAACTCCCGCTCCGGTGGGTCCAGCTGGGGACCGCTACCGCTCAGGCCCAACATGGCGACTTGCGCCGGAAGGTTGTCGAACATCACCCGATCGGCTGGATGCAAATACGTGGGCGCGTCGGTGTAGTCCCGAATCACGCCCAGTCCCTCGACGTGGTCGAGGTGGGCGTGCGTCAAGAGTACGGCCGTCACCTCACCGGCCCCCGTCTTCACGTCGGCAACCATGTCGAGTGCCGCTGCGCCCGGATCCACGATCACGCACTGGTTGGTGGCTTCGCACCACGCTACGTAGCCGTTTTGGGCGAAGTCACCACCCGTGAAGCATCGCACTTCCATCCCGGATTTTTTCACTTTCCTTGAAATGAGAAGCGCCTCACCACGTAATTTCTGCCTTTTCGAGTAACGCCCGGTAACGCCGGTTGTCTCGGAGCACGTCCGCAACTTCGCGGGAGTTGAACTCAGAGATCGACCAATGTCCATTGGCGGCGGTAATCGCCGCCTCCAGCGCCTCGAGCGCCTCGTTCACTTGGCCCGTGCGGACGAAGTGCCAGGCCTGTGAGCTGAGGGACAGCCCTGGGGCTGGGAGGATGAGCTGGGTGTAGCCCCTCTCCGCGAAACGCTCATAGGCTGCAAGTCGCTCCGCGTTGGCTAACGAATCCGGGCTCACACCCAGAAGGCGGGAATACTCCGCGTAGACCCGTTCCGCCTCATCGTAGTCCCCCATCGCCACCAACACGCGTCTGAGTTGCCCGACGGGAGCGGTCAAGTCCGGGGACGACTCGATGGCTCGTCGAAGGTACCTCTCCGCAGTCCCATACTGGCGGAGTCTCTCGAATACCCCGGCTACGCTGGCCAGGTGGGACATCGGATCGAGTTCTATCGCCCTTTGCACATGAGCCAATCCCTCTTCGGGCCGTCCGGTAAGCGACATGAAGATTCCGAGCCAGGAATGCGCCAGGGCATAGCCGGGACTGAGTGAGATCGCCAACTCGTACTCTCGCTCCGCGCTCTCCCATTGGCCGGCAGACGTCAGAATCCCTCCGAGCGACCGGTGAGCCGTCGGCAGATCGGGGGCCAAATCGACTGCCCTCTGGGCGGCCTCCCGCACGGGGTCGAAAACGCCACCCGCGGAGTAGCGCACCCGCAACATATCGTACGAATCAGCGAGCCCGGCATACGCCTCAGCATACTCCGGGTCTAACTCGATAGCCCTCTCGAACTCGCCGATTGCTGAACGAATGGCCCCTTGGGTGCCCTGATTCCATAAGAATCGGCCCTTCAAGTAGGCATCGTAGGCTTCAAGAATCTCAGTTGCCTCGCCCACGAGCCGCGTCCTCCCTTCCCCAGAAAACCGGACCTGAAGCCGACCCATGATCTCCCGGGCGATCTCGTCTTGAATCGTGAAGACGCCCGTCGACTCCCGGTCATAGGTGTCGGACCAGAGCCGGAATCCGGACTCAGCTTCAATGAGCGTGGCCGTAACCCGAATCCGGTCGCCCTCCTTTCGAACACTGCCCTCCAACACGTTCGCCACCCCAAGGGTGCTGGCTAGGGTGGCAATGTCCGTACCCTGCTCTGCGAGCAGAAATGTGGAGGTCCGAGCCGAAACCTTCAGGTCTCTGGTCAGAGTGAGCGCGTTGATGATCTCTTCAGACAACCCGTCAACGAAGTACTGCTGATTCCCCGCTGAACTCCGGTCCTCAAAAGGAAGAACCGCTATCGATTTCTCAGGCGAAGTCCGGTCCGATGCTCCCCCGAGCCATACGGTTCCGATGAACCCGAGTAAGACGAAGGACCCGAGTAAGACGAAGGACCCGACACCGGCAAGAATGGCGTTTCGCCGCGTGAAGAGACTCGTAAGGCCCCCGGGAGCAATGTCCACAGGCGGGGTAAAGGCATCGTCAGGAGGGCTGGCCATGATCAGGCAAGAATGCCGTTCGGGGGCAGGGGCCCACCCCCCAACGGAGCGCGGAGTATTGGGTCAGGCAGTGAAGGAACTACCGCACCCACATCCGCCCGTCGCGTTCGGATTTCGGAACGTGAAACCGGATCCCATCATGTTCGTTACGTAATCGATCTCGACGCCCTCCAGATACTGCATACTGAACGGATCCAGAAAGATTCGGACACCGGAAAGTTCGAGGATCTCGTCATCGTCCTCGGGTCCGTCCTCGACGTTGAGTCCGTACTGGAAACCGGAACACCCCCCGGGCAGAACGGCAACTCTGAGGCCGGCGCCTTTCGCAGCACCATGCTCTTCTATAAAGATCTCGACCTTGCCCACCGCGGCGGGCGTCAAGCTCAAGACGGTCTCGATGCTCTCCATGTCGCTCCTCTTCGTTACTCAGATTCCAAGAGCCCTTGAAACTTCTAAAAGCTACCCGAGCCCTTCGGGGGGGTCAACGTCTCCTCCCCTCCCGCTCAAGCACCGCTCAAAATAAGGCGAGCGGCTCCGCCAAGGTCGTCTACGACGGCCGCACCTGGGGGCACACGAGCGGCTTCATCCGCACCGCATCCGGTCCGTACGAGCACACCGACGCCCCCCAATTCGCGAGCAGGAGCCACGTCGAGCACCCGGTCTCCCACGTAATAGGAATTCGCCAAGTCGAGCCTGAGTTCAGCCGCGGCCTGGCGGTACATACCCGTGGCCGGCTTTCTGCATTCGCACGAGGGGCCGAAGTCCGGATGGTGGGGCAATACATGGTGGCATCCACAGGCGAACCGGCCTGTGCCAGAACGTCATCCAGCCGCTTCGCAACCGCGTGGTACTAATTTTCGGTGAAGAGACCCCGTGCGATGCCGGATTGGTTGGTCACCACAACCAACGTGAATCCCGGAGGTCTGAGATGGCGGCAGCGGTTCCGGGTAGGAGGACCACCCGCTTCGGGTCGGATAGGTAGGACTCGGCGTCGATCAAGGTCCCGTCACGGTCCGAGAAAACCGCCCGCCGGAGTCGCTCGCTCCTAGGGCCCGACGTGCCGGGTGAGCGAGTCCACAACCCCCGCATCCTGCCACGGAAGCACCGTACGGAAATCCACCCACAGCGATCCGTCCTCCACGCGCCCCACGAGTGGTACGGAAGCACTCCGTAACCGGGCCGCCAAAGCATCGGCGCCGCCGCCCCCCGACTTCACGCGAACACCACAACTCTCTATTTCCACGCCCGGGAACGCACCTCCCCCGACCACTGAGGACATGGCGACGGCTTCGCACGTTACACCGGCGGCCACCAGGGTCGTGGCCACCGCTTCGGCCCGTTTCCTCAAGGCCTCCGGAGTGGCTGCGAGCATGGCCAGCACCGGAATCTCCTTTAGGGCGCTGTCAGGATCTCGATACAGCTGAAGAGTGGCTTCTAGTCCAGCCAGAGCCATTTTGTCGACTCGAACGGCTCGGCACAGCGGATTCTTGCGCATCTGATCGATCCACTCAGCTTTGCCCAGAAGGATCCCGGCCTGGGGGCCACCCAAGAGCTTATCCCCCGAAAACACCACGATGTCCGCGCCGGCGGCCAGGCTCTCGGTCGGTCGGGGCTCCGGCGGAAGGCCCAATCGCTCCGGATCGGCCAAGAGGCCCGAGCCCTGATCGTGCACGACCGGCACTCTGAGTTCCGTTCCCAGACCCACGAGTTCCTCGAGTGAAGCCTCCTCCGTGAAACCCGTAATGCGGAAGTTGGAGCAGTGTACCTTGAGGATCAGCGCCGGGTCACTCTTCGCAGCCGCGGCCCGATAATCCTCGAGTCGGGTCCGGTTGGTGCTCCCCACCTCCACGAGCACGGCGCCCGCGCTCTCCAGGATTTCCGGGATGCGAAAGCCCCCACCGATCTCGACCAACTCTCCCCGCGACACGAGGACCGTGCGCCCGAACGCCATGGTCGAGAGGGCCAGGATGAGAGCCGCCGCGCCATTGTTGCTCACGAGAGCCCCATCGGCCCCGCTCAGTTCTCGAAGAAGGGCTGTACAGTGGTCGTAGCGCGAGCCTCGCCCCCCCCCCTCCAGGTCGTATTCGAGGTTGGCATACCCACGTGCGACGCTGGCCATGGCGTCGAGCGCCGCGTCCGCGAGGGCGGCTCGCCCCAAGTTGGTATGTAGAATCACTCCGGTTCCGTTGACGACCGCCCGCAGTGATGGCGTGGCGGACACGAGGAGCCGCGCTTCCACTCCAGCGGCGTAGAACGCCGGGTCCTCCACATCCCCGCTGAGGGCTTCAGGGCTGGCCCCATCGCCGATTTCGCGGCGAACCCGATCGACTTCCGTCCGGAGGTGCTGGACTACCAGTCCTCTCGGGTGTGTCTCCATGAGGCTGAGCAACGACTCGGATTCGAGGAGCACCTCCAGGGATGGAATCAGGCGGCGGGCGTCACTCACGCTGCGACGCCTCACGAAGCACTTCGGCCGTGCCACCACCATCGGGGACGCCATTGATGTTGGTCACACCCTGGACGGCTAACTCATAGGGTCGATCCGTGGCGAGGGTGTCTGCCAGCAGAAGATAAAGCACTTGCTTTGGGAGATCGCGGGCCCGCAAAAGAGCTGCGCTTCTCTGGCCCGGACGCACTGGAATCCTCGAGCCCGCTTCGATCTCGCTCGCGGCGACGGAGTCGCCGTCACTGAGGAGTGACTCGATCTGCTGCTGCTCGTCTTCAAATCGAATCGAGTCGGCAACGTACGAGGAATCCTCAATCGCATCCCGTCGCTCCAAGTAGTCTCGCTCATGCATGATCGTAACCACCTCAGCCGGGCCCAGTGAATCGGGTCCCAACGATGCCGATGCTCCAGCAAGCGACGAGGCGGGGTCGAGAAAATCATCGAACTCGACCGCCAGC